>JAZDPU010000029.1:0-14295 GCA_043797345.1 Candidatus Aenigmatarchaeota archaeon
CTCGGCATCAAAAATCCCTGAAACTCCTTCCCATCTTTAAAAATCTTAACTCGATTTCCAATCTTCAGTTTCTTATTTTTCAGCAATGCCTCGATTTCTTGAGAATACAAAATTCCACCTGCTCTAAAATAATGTTGGAAACACTGGTATTAATTGATTGCCTCAAAAATCACTTTGCATGAACTATTTCCACTACATCTCTGTCTTTCAAGACATAATCAGCGGCCAATCTTCTTTTAGTTCTGGCATCAATCCCAGCGATGAACTTCTCGCCAATTGATGTGTGAATCTTGAATGCCAGTTCTTTCACAGTCGTCCCATTAGGAACCAAAAAAACATCAGGAAGAACATTCCCGTCCTTGTCAGTTAATTTTCCAGCCTCAGCGACAGGATAAACAGCAATGTGATTTAGCAATCCGAACACAGCATTGTTCAAGCATGGCTGAACTCCTGTGGATCCGAATTTTTCAATAACTTCTTTTCTGATTATTTCCAATGCTCCCAGCTGCGGACCTGCTAGTTTAGTCTGATCAACAACTGAAAAATTATCTCCAGGCAAGTAATTAATAAGATTCTTCTCAGCAGCTTTCTTCAAAGCAATCTCTGCCTCAGCAGAAGTCGGAACTACAAGATTGTGTTTTAGTTTCAACTTTTCATAATTTGATTGGGCCTCGTTCAGATCAATCTTGTTTGCAGCAATTATTATCGGTTTGGCAATCCTTCTAAGTTCCGCAGCAAACTTTTCAACATCCAAAAGAGGAACTTTGTTCAACGTCTCTTCTATATGCTCTTTCTTTACTTCCAGCCCGCTCAGCTGCTCCGACAAAGTCTGAACTAAATCCGAATGGCCCATCTTGCCAAGCTGCCTTTCAATTTTCGTCATAGCTTTCTTGATCACGCTTGCAAACCACAGGTCAATCTCCCTTTCCAAAAATTCCACATCCTTTTCAGGATCATGCCCAGATGTTACTTTTCCTTCTTCATCAGTCATCCCGCTCGCATCTACGATGTGTATAAGAGCTGAAGTCTGCCTGATGTCATCAAGAAAATTAATTCCCATCCCTTTTCCCAAATGTGCATCCGGAACCAACCCCGCAACATCCCAAAGAAGAATTGGAATGAATCTCTTCCCATTCTTACACATCCCATACTTCGGCTTGCACTGAGTTCCCAATTCTTTGCAAACGCAATCAATTATCACATGCGAAGTTCCTCTGTTCGGTTTGATCGTAGTGAATGGTACAGGAGAAATCTTCACGTCAATCAGAGTAGCAGCTTTGAAAAAACTCGATTTTCCCGACGACGGTTTCCCAACAATTCCAACTTCCAACATACTAATTCAAATAAATGCAAGAATACTTATATACCGATGAGTCTCAAGTTAAAATGATGAGCATTCCTGGCATTTTAGGCAGAAGTTTGAGGGAAGGATTCCTATCAAAGAAATTCATTCCACTCTTCTCACTTTATTTTTTATTCTCGGCACTTTTGTTGACTTTCATAAATCCAGTATTAAAAATTCTTCCTGACATCCTATCGCTGGAATTCACAAAGTTTTCACTTGCAGTAGTCGGCATCACATTCACCACTTTAATCATCCTATTTTTGATCGTCCTATTCATCAACATCTGGTTTGTCGGAGCTCTCACCTTCCAAGCATATTCGAACAAATCTTTCAGGTCCAGCCTCAAAAAATCCCAGCAAGTTTACTGGAGGCTTGTGTGCATGTCTCTCTTAGCAATTTTAATTGGAATCATCACTTCCCAACTTTCCACACCCGGCAACATCCTCCGCATAATCTTTGATTTGATACTTTTCTTTGTCATCCCAGGAATAATCATCAAGAACTACTCTCTGCTTTCGTCAATGAAAAAAAGTTTCGAACTTTTCAGGAAAAATATTCTGAAAACTGTGATTTTCTGGTTCATCCTGTTCCTCATTTTAATCCTGGTCTTCTTCACTCTAGCGTTTTTAGTTGCAGCCCTTGCCACTCCAGTCTTGATGAGTTCGCTTTCATCAATTTCTAGCTTGGACACATTCACGGACAAACAAATTTGGACGCAAGTTGTAGGCGTGATACTGGAAAATTATCCTCTGCTCTATATGCTTTCAATAGTCATCTCCTATTTCCTGGCTGGAGCTTACACTTCATACATCTTTGCCAGAACCCACTTCTATCTCGAACTTCTCAAAAAGAGAAAGCAGTGATTTCCATGATCCAAAGAATAGCTGTGATAGACAAAGAAATACTTCCCAAAGACAGTGCCAGACTGAATGATTTCAACAATCAAATAATCAGAATATGTCCAATCAACCGGTCAGGGCAGCCATGCATAACTGTAGATAAAGACACTGGATTTCCAGTGATTGATGAAAACCTGTGCATAGGCTGCAGCTTGTGCGTGAAATTTTCTGACAAAGCTGGCTATTATGCAATTTCCATAGTCAATCTTCCGCACGAACTACAAGAATCTCCAGTGAACAGATTCGGAGTCAACGGATTTGTAATGTACAGGTTGCCTTTCCCGATGAAAAATGAAATCGTAGGAATAGTCGGGCCGAATGGATCAGGAAAGACTACTTCTTTAAGAATTTTAGTCGGAGAAATAAAACCAAACTTGGGATCGGTTGGAAACGAAGTCCCGACTGAAGAGCTGATAAAACTTTTCAGGGGAACCGAGCTACAATCTTATCTTGAAAATTTGAAAAAAGGTTCAGTCAGGATTTCCTACAAACCTCAGCGTGTGGATGAGATACCAAACTTCCACAAAGGTACAGTCAGGAAACTTCTTGAAAAGGCTGATGGGAAGAAAAAATTGGATGAACTTGTTGAAATTTTTGGGTTGAAAGAAATCATGGAAAGGGACATAGACCAAATATCTGGAGGAGAGCTGCAAAAAGTTGCGATTGCAGCCACTCTCCTGAAAGATGCAGACATCTACTATTTCGACGAGCCGACTAGTTTTCTGGATGCATTTCAAAGGCTCTACATGGCAAGAACAATCAGAAGCTTCTGCGAGGGAAAATCTGCCATCATAGCAGACCACGACTTGGCGACTCTCGATTTTCTGGCAGACAGGATCCACATCTTCTACGGCAGCCCTTCAGTCTATGGTGTAGTCTCAAAACCGTATGGAGTTAGAGTGGGAATTAACACTTTTCTTGAAGGCTATATAAAAGAGGACAACGTCAGGATCAGGAAAGAGCCGATTAAATTTTTCTCAAGCATCCAGGACAAAATACCTTCGTCAGAAGTGATGATCTCGTTCGGAGATTTGGAAAAATCTTTCGAAGGCTTCAATCTCAAGATCCAGTCAGGGAACATAAGGAAGAAGGAAGTTCTCGCAGTCCTTGGGGCAAACGGTCTGGGAAAAACTACCTTTGCAAAAATTCTTGCCGGCGAAATAAAGCCAGATAAAGGAAGTGTGGACATTCCAGTCAAAATTTCCTACAAGCCACAGTATCTCAAATCAGCTTCTGATCAGACAGTAAAAGAATTAATATCAAAATATGGAGATGTCGAAAATGAAGTTTTCAAATCAGAAATCGTCCGGCCGCTCCAGCTGGAAAAACTTTTTGAAAAGAATCTTTCCCATCTTTCAGGCGGGGAGTTGCAGAGAGTATCAATAGCAGTCTGCCTCTCCCAGCCAGCTGACATTTATCTTCTCGACGAGCCTTCGGCATTCTTGGACGTCGAACAGAGACTGGAAATTTCCAGATTGATAAACAAGCTTGTAGAAGTCAACGAAAAGTCAGCCATTGTCATAGACCACGATCTTCTTTTCCTCAGCCAGATTGGAACACGGGCGATGGTCTTTCTCGGGGAATCCAGCAAGAGAGGATATGTGGAAGAGATCACTTCAACGAAGAACGCCTTCAACAAGTTCCTCAGCCAAGTAGGCGTCACTTTCAGGAAAGATCCGCAGACCGGAAGGCCGCGTGCCAACAAACTAAATTCTCAACTTGATGCAGAGCAAAAGGAATCAAAAAATTATTTCTACGTCTAGCTCTTTGCAATTTTATAAATCTCTGAAACCATTCTTTGGATCTGTTCGATCTTCTGACTTATGTTTTCATATTTTATGTTCAGGTTCTCGATTTGTGTAGTCATCAGGTCAATTTTTGATTTGATGTTGTCCATTCCTGCAGATTCCATGGTGACTTCTCTTCTTGTCAGAGGCTGGAAAGATCCCAAAGATGGCAAATCTTTGTCTATTGCCGGAAGAGGAGGCAAATCTTTCTCATAATCTGCCACTTCTTTTTTCTTACCAAAATTGAAACTTAGTTTTGGAAATGTCATCTATATCGTACTCATCTCAGGTACAGGCATCTTCAGCACCGACCTCAGTTCTCTCCATATCATCTCGACTCTCTCTGTACACCATCTGATATGCCTTCTTCTAATATCATTGTAAAAAATTCTGTTCCAGAACCAGAGAAGCCCTCCAATTTCACCCAGTCCTCCTAGCGATGTCCTACCCGAAAACAATGGAGATTTTCTGAAAGCCGAGTCCAGTTTGAATTGAGTCCTCACTCTTCCACCGATTGAAATAACTAATTTTCCATCCTTGGTCGGATCAGCAGGTTGTAGTCCTTGAAATGTAACTTCGACAAAAACTTTCGAATACGCATCCCTACCTTTAAGGACATACCATCTGTTGTAAAATCCCCGCGGATCCCCAGTGATGTCCCATCTGAAATCCCTCTCCCAGACATCCTTTGTCTCCACTTCCATAACTCTCCTGAGTACCCCCTTGATCACATTTGCCACCTTGAAAGGGTTCGGTCCGATATAATCGACTCTATACTTGTTACCTGGAGCCAGACAATCGTCTTCGATTTTCCAACTAGCCAACTATGCCACCTTCGGCAATATATTCAAGAAAGATTTCATTTCATCCTGGAAAGTCATCAGGGTTTCCCTGCAGTTCTCTTTGAATCTTTTCCTCGCGTCTTCGTAAATCATTCTGTGGTAAAATACTCTAAATAGTTCATAGAAAAAGCTTCTTTGCCATATCGTGTCTTGAGGATATTCAGTCCTGACTTTTCCTTCCATCCTGACGGATGCTGATCCTTCTTTTCCAAACTCCTTGCTGGGCTTTGCGTCCCCGCTCAAAACAACTATGATGTACATGTAAGAAAACTGGTCAAGATCCTTCATGACTTCAAACCTCACGCTGAATTTCTCCCCTCCGCCGCTCCTGTCCCATGAGAAATCCTTTTCCTGTAGCTCGTTCAATTCGACTTTCCAGACCGTGTAAATCAGCTCTTTTATTTTCGTGTACAATTTATCAGGGTTCGGTCCGCTGTAGTTCAAAGTCATGTAGACTACTCCTGGCGGGGCCAGGCAGTCATCTTCTATCAGAAGTCTAGTTCTCGCGAATACTGGCATGTTTTCACTGAAATATAATTTTGTTCTGGTAAGCTAAAAAGATTTAAATCTTAGTCTTCAATAGAAAAAACATGTCAAGTCCATTAGGCCCGGCATTAATTGTGTTAGGATTGATTTTCTTATTCGGAGCCTGGTTTACTAAGGGTTCTTCCTTTTTCATGTTGCAGCTCATCGGCGGTCCAGTGCTTATAAGTCTCGGCTGGCAATTATTATAAGAGAGCATGAGTTGGCTCACTAAAATAGGCGGAGGAATAGTTTTTTTCTTCGGACTGATTATAACCATAGGATTCCCTTGGATTCTCGAATATCAGAATGATTCTATGGGCAAATTCGGAATCACTTTCGGTCTGGTTCTGATGGGTATCGGCGTCTGGCTGATGCTCATGTAAATACTTTTTAAAATTTAAGCAGAACGGAATACAAATTATCATTATGCCTATTGAACTTCCTGCTGGCCCCCCGCCTCTGGATTGGGAGGAGTTTTCTGTAAGAAAATTCGAACGAGGGGAGGCATGCAATTGGTTTCCGCTGGAAGGAAGGATGAGGGTGGACTTTACCACTCCTATCGGCGGTTGGACAAACGGATCTTACTCGCTTTTTTTCCAGTTGCCTAAATGGGGTTATGTCAGATTCAAGATTACAGAGGCAACCTTCGTTTCCCCAGTCTTCAGAGAATATTATGAACTGACAGTCAGGCAAAAGGAACAAATAGAAGCTCAGATCAAGCAGGGTCTTGCCAGTGTGAGCACTGCAATCACAGACATGGAGCTTGTCTATCACGACATCAGAAAATACCGTGACTATCTGGACTATATGACATGGATAGAAAAAGGAAAGCTTTTGATCAAACAAGGGAAGAAAGAGGAAGGAGAAAGCCTGAAGAAAAAAGGAGAGCAGACTATCAAAGCAATTTTCATCGACGAGGTTGATGTCCACACAGGAGAATTGATTGCTCTAAAGTCCATTGCTCCGAGATGGCCGACAATCATAGCAGATTTCATGCAGTTGTCAGACGACGAAACAGATCAAAAAAAGATTTCAGAGAAGCACAAGATTTCCGAAGCAGAAGGAGTTGTGCTGGCAACTAAAAACAAACTATACCTCCAATGGAGGGACAGAATTTTTTTCGACACTGTGAAGAGAAGGTACAGGAATTTGGTGATGGTGCTGGAAGCCAGGAAAAAATCCGTGGACGAGTACAGGAACATGCTCCGACCAACCATCTCCAGATACAAGATGCTGAACGACGCTCTTGCAAGCAAAGAGCTTAGGACTGATATACAGAGATCATGGCTTCATCCAGAAGCCCAAGCCCAGTCTGCAGATTGGATGACAATCTGGGCATGGAAACCATTCTCTCCGAACGAGAAATACAAACAGAGCAGGGAGTCTCTTGATAAAATTTCTGCTCTTGATGCCGGTTTCACTAAAGATGATATCAAAGAGTTGATGGCCTCAGCCAAATCAAAAGAAATCATTATGAAAGGAACAGAGGTTGACGGTTTACCGGTGGAGCCTTCTATTGACCATATAGTCAGAGAATACATCCCCGCAATAGAAAAAGAATGGGGAGTGAAAATTTCCGCAACCGACATTTTCAAAGCTAGGCAAATGCTAGTCAATCAATTCAAAGAAACAGCAGTCGGCCTTGGAGGAAGAGAGCCATGGGTATGGAGCCCTTATTTCGCATTCATAGAGATTCCAATGTTCAGGACGGTTCTGAGGCTTCCTAACGGCGAGGAGATCGAAGACGTCCAGATAGAAAATATCGCAGGCTCTACGCAATCACAGAATTTAATAATAATCCATTTATTAGAACTGGTTGCGAAAGAAAAGCAGCTTGACAACTACATCAGTGAATTGCTTGGAGAGAAAGGATACATAGAAGACGAGTCAGGAAAGAGGCTGGTCCCGATAGAAGAAATGATGAAGGAAGATTATCCTGAAATTTTCATATCCAAAGAGGAAGAATATAAGAAATTCATGGAAAAGATAGAGAAACAGAAACATTTCGCAAAGAAGACTGCGCAAGCGACGAAGTTCAAGATTGGAGACACTTTGGATAAATTTGGACTGAGGATGGATTATCTGACTGCCAGAGGTCCTTATGAGTTTGCATTGAATCAAAGAGTTACGAAGTTATACCAGACAATCATTGGCCCTGAGTTCGGGAGAGTAGTTTCATATATGAAATCCAAATTCGGAGTGCCTGGATTTGCTGAATCCGTTCCGTGGTGAGTTAATGCCATTCACAATCGGAGTCTCAAGCGGAATTTTCGGAATCGCAAAAGAAGGCGGCCACGACCAGGCCATGCAGTTTGCAGGCATTCCAAGAAAAGCAATGTATTCTATAACAAAAGGTGTGAACTTTATCCAAGTTGACTTGGAATCAATTTCAGAATTTTTAGATCCGGCAATCAGAGAAGGGGCGATGAAAAATGTTGAGAAACTTGGGATACAAGTTGGGATTCACAGCGAGACGCCAGCGTTCGGGCAGAGGGAATTCCCGCATCTTGATTCGGCGATTGAAGTAGATTACCGAAGAGGCCATGAGAGGCTGTGGACAATCTTGGAAGGGGCGAACAAAATAAATTCGAAATATGTCCTCACTCATTCATCCGAATCCACTCCATTCATCTTTTTATCTAGAGAACTTCAGCCATCTGATTTGGTTGACGTCTGGGGAAGGACGTTCAGAATTTTCATGGAAGAGCAAAAAGACTGGTTGGATAAATGGATTTGGAATAGACCATTCATCTGGTTGGATATTCTGCACGACACTACACAAGGACATTTGGAAAGGGCTGAGCAGGAACGTATACTAGGATTAAGGGAATTTCAACGAAGAACTAAAGTGGAGGCTCTCCTTCGTGCTAAAAGAATTGCTGAAAAAAATCCAGACCCAGAGTTATTTAAAAAAGAATTCGGAGTAGAACCTCAAGAGGTTCTTTCCAGATTTGCAACCAACGAAGTAGTCTTGACTGAAGAAGAAGAGAAAGAAATTACCGAAGAAGCTAAAATTACATGGGCTGCGCAAAAAGCTGAGTTTTGGAAAACCCAGCAAACAGAATTGACAAATTATTTCAAAAGGTTGGTCGGGTCAAGGACCTTGAATTATGGTCCTGAAAGAATTGCTTACTACATCATCGCAAAGTGGATGGAGAGAAACAACGATCCCCTCTGGGACAGCATCATCAATGTCACAATCAAGTATTACGCTATAAAAGATGCAACGAAAAATGGTGAAAAACCAGAAAATGTCGATGTCGAAGCTTGGTGGAAAGCCCAGGGGATAAAAAAGGATCCTACTACGGGCAAGTGGACAATTGAAGATGACGCGTTCAGAAATTATTATCAGCTATGGGTTCCTGCAGTGTCAGCAAAATATGTTTGGGGGCATTTCATGCAGGACGAATGTCCAGATGGCCATGGTCCATATGTAAACAAAGATCCAAAAAAACTTCTGAAAGAAAAGGGACTTTTGTTTTTGTTTGAAACTCCAATGGCCGGACATGGGATGGAAGATCTGTTGAGATTTCCACAGCCCGCTCAGATGTTTTACTTGATCAAAGAAATAAAGTCGGAATATATTGGGATTGCAATTGACCTTGAGCATCTTCTCATGGACGGAATCGATCCTGACATCGCTTTTGACATTCTTCCTGAAGGCTGTGCGAAATACATCTGGGTTCTACATTCAGGTTGGCCATCCCCGCTCGGTCCAGCCCACATTCCAATCCCAGTCGGGTCAGAGCAGCATCAATACTTGTACAAAAAATATTACGAACTTCGCCAGAAAGGATTGGGAAAAGACCCGAAGAGGGAGGTCTACATAATTTTTGAAAGAGGTGGAGGCGAAGATCCGATAAAGCAGTCAGTTTTGGCTTTGAGGCTGATAAAGCAATTTTTGGAGAAGGATGTTCCTCCAAATAAACTGCCTTTGGAATTCTTCGGCATAGAGCCAGGCCAAGTGGCATCAGAGCAAAGGCAATGGGCGATCATCGAAGACCATGGAAGGGATCCTCTGAAAGGATTGCTTGTGTTCCCAGAGGAAGAGCACGGCCAGCTTGGAAAGTCGGCAATCGAGAAAGGGAAGAGGCCAGAGGAATTCAAGAAAGAGCAGATCAAAGGGTAGTTACTCTCAGGTAGTAAATTATATAAACAAGAGGAGTGAAGTAAGTATATGCCTTTCGAAAACTTAGAAGATGAATTAGAGGAAGTCCATTTGGCAAAAAAAGAAGACCAGGAAGAAATGAAAGGGCCTCCTAAAGAAACCTATGCCAAGATCGTCAAATTCACAACCGAGGCAAAGAAGCAATACGGGGATCTGATCAAATCTGTTATAATTTTCGGTTCGGCTGCCAAAGGGACGATGGTCAAGGGTTCTGACGCCGACTTGTGGATTGTGATTGATGACACCGCAACCAAGAGTTCTGAAGATTTGGACAAAATAATTTCTCAGTTGTATCTGATTGCCCATGAGTTGAAAGATCTTCACATCCAGTCAGCGACATTGACTGAAGTCTGGCAGTGGCTGAAAGCCGGATCTCCTGAACTGGTTAATTTCCTGAGATACAGTCTGGTTGTTTACGACACTGGATTCATCAAGCCTATCCAGAGGATGCTGGCCATGGGATTGATCCCTCCGAGCGAAGAGACGATTTCTCTGAAAGCTAGAGCATCATCTCTCAGATACAAGAAAATAAAACAAGACATCAAGTCGATGATCTTTGAATTGAGATATACTGCGATGGACATAATCCAGGCAGTGGTCATGCATTACTACAAGAAAGCTCCAGACCAAAAGGCAGCGCCGCCATTTTTGGAAAAACTTGTGAATGAGCATGGATTGGAAAAAGTTTATGTTGACAAATTCAAAGAATTGGACAAGCTTTGGAAAGACATTGATCACAAGGAAATCAAAGTAGTCACTACAGATCATTTGAACAGAGCTTTAATTCTGGCTAAAGAAATAATTGATAGGTTCGAGAAACTTCTACCAACTGAGCTTCTCGGGGAAGAATTTCCTGACACTGAAGAGTGAATGAATGGACGAAGAAAAAAAAGATGAAAAGAAAGAAGAGAAACCTATCACTAAAGAAGAGAGACTGAACGAAGTAAAGGATTTGGCCAAGCAGATTCTTGACAAGTATGGAAAATTTGTAAAGGCAATAGTGATGATGGGTTCGGTTGCAAGAGAGGAGTTCAAGCCGAAAAGCGATATTGATGTTTTTGTTGTGATAGACGACACGATGAACAAATTCACAAATGAAGAGCTTGACAACATCGATGCCGACATAGAGAAGATGGGCCAGAAGATTTCAGAATTCATTTCAGTCCAGCCGATTTACACTCTGACAGAGTTCTGGGATTATGCGCGTGTGGCTCATCCGATAATTTACAATTTCATAAAAGAGGGAGTTGCCATTTACGACACTGGATTCTTCGAGCCGGTCAAGAGATTGCTGGAGCTAGGAAAGATTCCAGCTACAAGGGAAGCTATAGAGAGTTACATGGAAGGAGCTCCGAAGAAGCTGATGAGGGCGAAGACTGTTAAGCTTCTCATGTTGGCTGAGGATTGCTATTATGCGATGCTGAATTCAGCTCAGGCGATCTTGATGTTCATGGGTCTTGCTCCTCCAGTTCCGAACAAGGCTTATGAGGATGTGAAGAAATTCCTAGTCGAGCCTGGAATTCTAGAGGCGCAGTATGCCGAATGGCTGAGAGAGATTATAGAAATCAGAAAGAAGATCGAGCACAAGGAGATCATGGATGTAGAAGGGAAATTTGTTGACGAGTGGCTGGACAAAGCGGAAAAATTCGTCGACAAGATGTTCGGATTGCTTGGAGCTCTGGAGATAAGAAAGAAGGAAAAGATCCTTGAGAGGACACATGAGGTCATGCACAAGGCCGCAATCACGGCATTGAAGACTCTGAACAAAGTTCCTGAAAGGCAGGAAGACCTGCCGATAGTTTTCAAGAAAGAGTTCATCGATACTAAGCAGGTTGAAGGATACTACTGGGATGTCTGGAACAAGATCGAAGGGATGAAGAAGCTTTCTGACGAGAAGAAGATCAACGACGTTCAGGACAAGGACGTTTATGAAATGAGGGAATGGGTAAGGAAATTAATCAGAGATCTGGCGAAGATTCTGAAAGACAAAGAAGTAAGCGAAGTGCAATAGAAAAAAATTTCTAACAGGGTATAACTAAAGGATAAATCTTTTTCTTTCAAGAACTGATTTATGGCTTCAGAATATGATCCAGTACAATCCTCTTTAACCGCTAATCCAACTAGAGTTAAAATTTTAGAAATCACTTCGAGCAGAAGTCTTACAAGAAGTCAACTTCTTTCAGAACTTGGAAAAGGCGGTTATGCAGGAACTGAAAATACTTTGAACGGTCATTTAAAAGAAATGGAAGAATATGATTTAATCAATAGACAATCAAGTTCAATTTCTGTAACGAAAACTGGTACTGAAGTTTTGAAAAAATATCGTGAAAGATTCCTTCAACATTAATTTCAACCGCTCCATTCTTTTTCCTGGAATCCTTTCCTTTGGTTGACCAATCTTGCTAATGCAAATAAAAGTGAAGATAATCTGTTCAAATAAATTTGTATCTGCTCATTCACTGTATCTTTTTTTCTTAAAGCAACTACCAGTCTCTCCGCTCTTCTGCAAATAGATCTTGCAACATGAAGGTAAGTTGCTCCCTTCTCACCCTGCGGCAAAATAAATTTCTTCAACGGCTTCAATTCCATTTCAAATTGGTTGATAATTTTTTCTATCCTGTTAACATGTTCAGCTCTGATCGCAGGAATATTATAAGATAATTTAGTTCTATCTTCTTGCGGCGTAGACAAATCAGATCCCAGTTCAAACAATTCTTTCTGCACGTCTTCAAGAATTCCATTAATTTCTTCGTCGTCAATGAAAGAAATCGCCAGACCGATGTAAGAATTCAATTCATCAATAACTCCAACAGCTTCCATCCTCAGGGAATCTTTAGAAATTCTAGAGCCATCTGCCAAACCAGTCTCTCCTGAATCTCCAGCATACATATTGAGATATTAGAAAAAGAATTTTAAGAGCTTACTCATCCTTAGTTTTCTTCTCGACTTCTTCTTCGATGTTTAGTTTCTCTATGAGTTCCTTATAACGATTACGTATTGTGACCTCAGTAACTCCGACAATATCAGCAACTTCCCTCTGAGTCCTCTTCTCACCGATCAAAACAGTGGCAATGTAAATCGCAGCAGCCGCAACTCCAGTCGGACCTTTTCCTGAAGTGATCTCTCCTTTCTTCGCCTTCCTCAGAATCTCAACTGCCTTTGCTTGTACTTTATCACTTAATCCTAACATCGAACAGAATCTAGGAACAAATGTCATAGGATCTGCCGGAAGAATCCTAATTTGAAGTTCTCTGGCAATGTATCTGTACGTCCTTCCAATCTCTCTCTTCTCTACTCCGGATGCTTCAGAAATCTCATCCAAAGTTCTAGGACTTCCGAATTCTCTTGAGACCGCATATGTCAGAGCTGCAATAACAGATTCAATTGATCTTCCTCTTACCAATCCCTTGTTGACAGCTTCCTCGTAATATCTTGCTATTCTTTCATGGATAGGTCTTGACAAGTTCAAAAATGAGATTATCCTTTGCAATTCTGACAAGGCAAAACTAAGATTCCTGTCCTTTGATTTGATTAATCTCTTGTGCCATTTGGTCAGTCTGTAATACTGTGCTCTTTTCCTTGCAGGAACTTTATACAGTTCTCCCAATCCTTTTCCGATCTCAGTCGTCAATCCCTTGTCGTGTTTTGTGAATGTCAAAGGAGCTCCACCTCTCGCTCTCTTGTTCATCTGCTCGGAATCGAATGCCCTCCATTCCTGTCCAGTGTCAATGATGCCTTCCTTCAAAACTAAACCGCACTTAGAACAGACTAATTCTCCTCTTGACGGATCTTCCATGAATTCAGTGCTTCCACAGTCTGGGCACCTTGTCATTGACTTTGTCAGTTTCTTTGGCATTTCATCACTTTTTGGTGAACCTTCTTTTTGTCATTCCCAAAAGACTTAATAACTTATCAACAGTTAAGTATTTAAATCTTCGTTTTTTGGGGGGTTTGCACAAAAACTACCTGCTAAAGTCCAAATCGATGTCCAATTCAAAGATTGCATTCACTAAGACAGAACCGTTATAACACACGACTTTACACAAAATCTCATTTTCTATTGCCAAGTCGGTCTTGCTCCTGACAAATGAGAGGAACTTCCTCTTCATGGCGGAGAAGGTTGATTCGACAGTCGACCTCTGGTGATAGTGCTGAGCAAACAATTCACGATTGTCTTCCCACATCCTGATCATCCTGTGCCAGGCAGAACTCCTTCCTGCCCTTGCCCTGGTATCTATCCGTGGCATGATATACGGATCTGCCCCTATCCTTTTGACCAGAGAGCAATTCTTCCTTGACAGGTATCCAGCATCGGCACAGACTTCCCTTATCCTGAAATTCAATGAGGTTTTCTTCACAAGTTCAGGAAAACATTTCGTATCGCTGACAGTCGCCTTCGTTACTCTCGCTGAAGTGATGATGTTGGTCCTGACTCCGATGATTATATGCAGCTTCTTGTAATCTTTCACACTCCCTCTCCTGTCGAATCTCAGGTCCATCCACCTGTTCTTGTTCAAAGTGGAGAATCCTGTAGCATCGACGGCGAAATTATTTTCCAACGGAATCATGGGTGAAGCCAGGAGTATATACAATTCCACCAAATATTTTCCAATTCCTGGATTGTTGAGATAATTGTTGATCGAGTTAAAATGCGGGATTTTATTGATATATCCGAGAGCGAAAGCCATCTGCAATTCGAAAACTGTTCTCCTGCTTGAGAAATTGTTGA
>JAZDPU010000030.1:0-3892 GCA_043797345.1 Candidatus Aenigmatarchaeota archaeon
CAAGACAGTAAGTTCAAAATAAAAGAAGTGTTAGAGAAAACGAAAGACGATTTTGAATTGAGAAGGTGGCTGATAAAAAATGTGGATGGTTTTGGAATGAAGGAAGCCAGCCACTTCATGAGGAATGTAGGAAGAGGCCAGAATATCGCCATACTGGATCGACACGTGCTGAGAAACCTCCAAAAATACGGAGTGATAGAAAAAATACCGGACGTTCTGACTGAAAAAAGATATGTGGAGATTGAAGATGAGATGAGGGATTTTGCTAAAACATCAAGGATCCCTCTGGCCGACCTTGATTTACTTTTTTGGTCAAAGGAAACAGGATTTATTTTCAAGTAGGGCTCATTATTTAATTAGTGATAAGTTGAAAGAAGAACTCGTTTTGTTCGACGTGGACTATGAGCTTGAAGGAAACGAAGGAGTAATTCTCCTCTATTGCAAGGATTCGAAAGGTAAATCTGTTTTGGTGAAAGACAAGACGTTCAGGACTTATTTCTATGTTCTTCCCAGAGAAGGAAAGCCGGAAGAAGTCAAGAAGAAGATTCACGAGCTTGACGAAAAGAAAATAGGGACTAGGATTTTCAGTGTGGAAACTTGTGAGATGAACTGGCTGAATGAAAATAGGAAAGTCTTGAAAGTAATTATCGAAAATCCGAGAAGGATCCATGATGTTAGAGACGCTGTCAAGCACTGGAAGGAGATAGAAGACACTTTCGAATACGACATAACGTACTACAAGAGGTATTTGATTGACAAGCGATTGGAACCTATGGGATGGATGGAAGTTTCCGGAGAGCTGATGAAAGACAAGGGAAAATATAAAGTAGATTATATGATTCAGGCGAATTCGGTAAAGTTTTTAGATTCGAATAAAAAATTTGAAGCAAGAGTCATGGCCTTTGACACAGAGTGGATAGAGGAGAAAGAAAAGTCCAAACTGATAATGCTGAGCTTGGCTTCATCGACTGGATTAAAAAAAGTTCTGACGACTTATGACTGGAGCAAGAAGCCTCCTTATGTGG
Source organism: Candidatus Aenigmatarchaeota archaeon (assembly GCA_043797345.1). Classification (GTDB taxonomy): domain Archaea; phylum Aenigmatarchaeota; class Aenigmatarchaeia; order CG10238-14; family SCSR01; genus JAGVVV01. The sequence goes on from JAZDPU010000030.1 coordinate 1,026, forward strand.
AAAGCGTGAAAGATGAGAAAGGAATAATAGAAAAGTTTCTTGAGATGATTGAAAAAGACGATCCTGACATCATAGTAGGCTACAATTCTGATGGTTTTGATTTTCCTGAATTGAAAGATAAAGCGAGCGAATTCAAAATCCAAATGAAAATAGGAAGGAATGATGAACAAATTTTTGTCGTGCGGAGAGGAAGAATCAGCTCTGCGAAATCAAAAGGAAGGATTCATCTTGATCTTTTCGGATTCATAAGGCACGTCCTCGCCCCGTCGATGAAAAGCGAAGTATTTTCCCTGGACGAAGTGTCGCAGGAGCTGCTTGGAACTGGAAAGAAGGACATGACATACGAAGAGATGGTGGACATATGGTCGAAGAAAGAACAGGTGGAAAGGTTGGCGGAATACAGCATGTGGGACTCGGAACTGGCTCTTCGGCTTGCCGAACATCTGCTGCCACAAGTTTATGCGATAAGCAGGCTTACTGGACAACTTCCATCCGATGCTGGAAGATACACATACTCCCAGCTTGTTGAAAGTTTCTACATGAGAAAGGCGTTCGCAGATAATGTACTGGCTCCGAACAGACCGATAACAGAAGAAATCGAGATGAGAAGAGAAGAACCTGCGTACAAGGGAGCGGTTGTGATAGAGCCGAAGAAAGGGATCCATTCGGACATCTTGGTTTTTGATTTCAGAAGCTTGTATCCGACGATAATTGTAACCCACAACATCGATCCATGGACATTCAATTTTTCTCCATGCAAAAAGAAAGAGCACGTCCCTCAGAGCGACTGGTATTTTTGCGCTGACAAAAAAGGATTCATCCCACAGCACCTTGAAGAAATCGTAGAGAAGAGAAAACAAATAAAAAACATGATGAAAAAAGAGAAGGAAGGAAGCGAACAGCACAGGCTGTATGAGAATGAACAATATGCATTGAAAATTCTGGCGAATGCTACTTACGGGTATCTTGGATATTTCGGAGCCAAATGGTACAAAAGGGAGGCAGGCGCAGCTGCAGCAGCCTGGGGAAGATATTATATCGGATTGGTTGTTGAAGAAGCAAAAAAGTCCGGCTTTGAAGTGATCTATGGGGATACGGATTCTCTGATGGCCAGCCTTGGAGAAAAGATGAGCAAGGAGAAATTAAAAGAAGTTGGATCGAAATTTGAAGCCGCGGTAAACAAGAAACTTCCAGGGATAATAGAATTGGAATTCAGGAACGTCTATCAAGGAGGTATCTTCGTCTCTCGGGAGAAAGGTGAAGTCGGAGCTAAGAAAAGATATGCACTCCTCGACTACAGAGGCGGATTGGAGATTAGGGGATTTGAAACTGTTAGGAGAGACTGGTGCCAGCTGAGCAAGGACATCCAGAGGCAAGTTCTGACTGTGGTGCTGAAAGAGAAAGATCCGGTCAAGGCAGTAACATTGGTGAGGGAGACGATTAAAAAAATTGGGGAAGGAAAGGTTCCGTTGGACCAATTGGTGATTTTGGAGCAGATTACCAGGCCTCTTTCACAATATGAACAGATTGGTCCGCATGTCAAGGCTGCGATGAAATCTTCGGAGAGAGGCAGACCAATCGGTGAAGGAAGCCTTGTCGCTTTTGTCATCGTCAAAGGGAAGGGAAGCATTTCTGAAAGGGCGGAACCGCTTGAAGACGTAAAACAAAATCAATATGATCCGGATTATTATATAGGCCATCAGGTACTTCCGGCAAGCATGAGAGTGCTAAAGGCATTGGGATATACTGAAGAAGAAATATTAGGCGGGAAGATACAGAAGAAATTGGAAGCCTGGACAAAGAAATAAATAGACGAATCACGAACTTTTATAAATTGATGGACATGGCAGGAAAAAAATATTTGTTCACATCAGAAAGCGTTGCCGAAGGTCACCCGGACAAAGTTGCAGACCAGATATCTGACGCGATAATAGATGCAATCTTAGCTAAGGATCCGATGGCAAGAGTTGATTGCGAAACTTTGGTGATGGAAGGTACTGTGGTTGTCACAGGACAGATAACAACTACTTGCTATGTGAACATCCAGAACATTGTCAGGAACACGCTCAAAGAAATAGGGCTTGACAACGCCAAAGACGGTCTTGACTGGGAAACTTGCGGTATTCTGGTATCCATAGGTGAACAATCACCGGACATATCGATGGGAATCGACGAATCGAAATCCCACGAGCAAGGAGCTGGTGACCAAGGACTCATGTTCGGCTATGCGTGCAGAGAAACTCCTGAACTGATGCCGCTGCCGATAATGCTTGCTCACGGGCTGGTCAGACGATTGGCCGAGTGCAGAAAAAAGAAAATTATACCTTATTTGAGGCCGGATGGAAAATCACAAGTGACAGTCGAATATGAAGATGGCAAAGTCAAGAGGATAGAGGCTGTTGTCATCGCTGCGCAGCATTCGGCAGATGTGAACATAGAACAGGTAAGAAAGGACATCACAGAGAAAGTTATAAAAAATGTGATACCTGAAAAGCTCCTGGACAAAAACACGAAATATTTTGTCAATGGAACAGGCAGATTTGTCGTCGGAGGGACATTGGCAGACACGGGCCTGACCGGCAGGAAAATTATTGTTGACACGTATGGAGGCATGGGTTCCCATGGGGGCGGCTGCCTGAGCGGAAAAGGACCGACAATGACCGACAGATTCGGATCTTACATGGGCAGATATATCGCAAAGAACATAGTAGCCGCCGGGATAGCAGACCAATGCGAAGTGCAAATTGCATATGCTATTGGAATCGCACAGCCTGTCTCTATAAACGTGAACACATCCGGGACTGGCAAGATATCAGATGAAAAAATTGTCGAATTGATCAAAAAACATTTTGACATGAGGCCGAAAG
>JAZDPU010000031.1:0-20997 GCA_043797345.1 Candidatus Aenigmatarchaeota archaeon
ATTTTCAGGCAAATTTGTTATCTGAAAGAGCTTCCTCACTTCAACACCCTCTCCTTCATCCAAGCTACTAATAATTTCTAGTATCTGGGGCTTATAATCAACTTCCCTCTCGACATTTAAATTTTGAATCACCACATCCAACGTCTCTTCATCAAACCCGAATTTTTCTTGGACAGAATTAACCAGCTCCTCCCTAGACATCTTGCCATACATCTCCTTAATCTCATCTACCACTTTTTTTCTTTCAATCAACTCGTTCAAAATCTCCAGCTTTCTCATCGTTTCGACATTGGAATCTTCTATTTTTCTAATCGTTTCAACTCCGACATAAACCTCTCCATTGTATTCCCTCACTTTTCCAATAACCAGCACAAGGTTTCCAAGATCATGCTTGATCAGTTTTTCAACATCCTCCTTGAAGCCACGGATTTGTAAGGTCTCAGTCCCGTCATCCAAAGTCAAAGTCGCATAAGTCTGGTCGTCATTGACAAAAGAATTTATCACAGTTCCTATCAAGTTGACTCTTGAAACCTTTTCTCCCAGCGGAGTGATTGTATATCCAGCCTTCATCTCTTCTTTGCTTCCTGGGAAAAACCTTCCATTAACTATATCGAATATCCTGATTTTTTTTGCCGGATTTCTGATAATATCCATAGCTCACATCTTCTGATAAATTCCAGGACTAGGCTCGAACAGAGTCCCGTTTCTTTTCAGTTCAATCAGCATCTTCTCCACATCATACTCTTTGAAGCCCCTCTCTTTTGCAATTCTCAGCAGCTCCTCCTTTGGGATATTTTTCCCAAAGGTCGACATCAGTTCATCAATCAAATCTAGCATGGTCCTTATTTTTCCTCTTTCAGAAGCGCTCGTCCTTCCCTCAACCCTGTCTATGTCTATTTTTCCAGTGTCTATGTCAAAGCCAAAATCTCTCAGCGAAGATTTCATCAAAGTAATCGCTCTCATCGCATCTTCCCTTGTCACAGTCTCTCTTAGCTGGATTTTCGCAGAGGCTTCAGCCATCCTAATCAATGCCTCATACTGTCTGAGTGTGATAGGGACTGGCGCTTCTTCGGTAGTAACCTTTTCCCTCAACCCGACGAAGAAATTCTTTAGTTCTTGCCCCGCCTCTCTGGTCAGTTTCGGATGAGCGTTCTTCCTTGCATAAGCGACATATTTTTTTATAAATTCATCCTCAATTGGAGCTGGAGTTTCATCCTCCAAAAAATGCCTCGACTTTAAAATATGCTCGGCAATCAGTGCATCTATTTCCGGATTTGGTATGTCTCGAAGAGCGAACTTCAAATCAAATCTGGAGAGTAAAGTCTCTGGAACATCAATCTGCTCTTTTATCGGAAGATATGGATCAAATCTTCCCAGTTTCGGATTTCCACCTGCAAGTATGGATGTCCTTGCCGGGAGGGTGGCCACGATGTTTGCTTTGGCTATACTAATGCTCTGTTGTTCCATTCCTTCATGCAACGCCACTTGATCTGATTTATCGACCTTTTCAAACTCATCGATTGCACACAGGCTCCTGTTGCACATGACAAGCACTCCTGCTTCCAGAACCCATCCTCCAAGAAATTCTTCATCCCTAACTACTGTAGCAGTGAGTCCAGCTGCCGTGACACCTTTTCCTGAAACATACCTCCCTCTAGGTATCAGCCCAGAGACTGTTTTCATCAAAACACTTTTTGCAGTTGATGGATCTCCCACTAACAAAATATGAATATCTCCCCTTACTCTTGACTTGTCCTTTTGGACGTGCGCCTCTCCTCCGAACAGTTGCATGACAATTCCTTCTTTGATTGAATCATAGCCGTAGATAGATGGAACTATAGATGCTATCAACTTGTCATAAATCTGAGGATCACTCGCCAATTCCAGAATTCTCTTTACATCTGTGTTTGAAATCTCCAATTCTTCCCATTCCATCTCCACTGTATTCACAAAATTTGCATCGATGAAAATTTCCATTTGTCTGGACATGGATCCTTTCATTCTTCGAGGGAGCTGCTTCAAAACTCCAGTTATTTTTATTCTGTTTCCAGGGTCAGTCTTGTTTCTCATCTTCGGAGATGTCAAGTCTTCCTTTAGAAAGACTTTTATTTCAGAAGGCCTTTCACCTGTAGTTATTTCAAATGGCTCTTCGATCGCAATCCATCGCGCATCGAAAAGTTTTTGTTCGACAAGCTTGAATCCTTTTGTGTTATCACATTTGTCACATTCTTGCGGATCACTGAGCATTGTCCCAGTTTGAATTATAGTTATTTTTTCTCCGCATTGAGTGCATTGAAAGACAGCCTCTGAAACTTCAGGCCTGATTTCGCTCGCTCTTCTTACCATTCCATCTACAACTATCAGCTTTCCAATATGTTCAGCCCTAAGATTTCTTATTCTTATCTCCTTGAGTTCAGGAAGATTGAAAAACCTGACCCTCAATTTCAAGTCGGATGGAAGATCAATCTGTTTGAACGACTCTTCGGCAATTTGAAAAATCTCTTCTGGATTTTCCAATGTATAATCAGCAAGTTCAGAGTCAAATTTATCAAGCACGGAAAAATCTACATTGATAGATTTCCTTCCTTCACTTACAGCAGTAACTAGTTCATTATAGTATGATTCACGCAAAAACTGAGAGATTTTCTCCTGAATATCCCCTTTTTCCACGATTATTAATGACTTCTGTGAATTTTAAATTTTACCAATAAATGAAAAGATTCAAAAAGAAGTTGGAAATGAGTTACTTTGCCTTTGCCAGAGCTTTAATCGATTTCAATTTCTTGTAGACTTTTTCCACAGCGATATTAACATCTTTGATGTTTCTACCGCCTGTGCAGACTATTTTTCCAGATCCGAACAGCAAGAAAGCAACTTTTGGGTCAGCCATCCTGTATACCAGCCCAGGGAACTGTTCAGGCTCATATTCGGAATTTTCCAAGTTGAAAGCGATTTTGTCTAGATTGAGACTGGCATCCAGTTTAGCCGAAGCGACGATATTCTCAACTTGTACCTTGAATTCTTTTGGAACTCTGGTTCCACATGAACGGATTACCTTGGTGACCTTTTTGATCACTTCGTTGACATCATCAATACTTCTCGCACCCGTGCAGACAATCTTTCCGGAACCAAAAATCAATGCAGCAGCTTTAGGTTTTTGCAACCTGTATACCAGCCCAGGGAACTGTTCAGGCTCATATTCCATTCCTTCCATTTTGGAAACAATAATTTCAAGCGGCACCTCTACACCAAGGGTCGCAGATGCAACGATATTCTCAATTCTTATGTGAAAATCAATCATTCGATCACCTAGTATTTAAATTGAACGCAAAGGTATTTAAATCCTCCTTAAATACTCCTAAGAACCTCCCGGAAAAATTTATATGTTTTACATGTTGCAGAGTTTCCCTCTCTTTCAATAATAATTTTCTATATTTCCTATGAATGCATTCAATTTCCAGACTGGAACAACCAATGTTTTACTTTCCATTATCAATTCTTCTTCATGCCAGGTCACGATTAGTGAGAAAAACTCCTGCTTTCCTATTCTCATCATCCTACTCGCAACTGGATTATGGTTGAAGAATCTTTTCAATTCGTCAACCCTTTCCTCTTGCATCTCAACGGCTTTTTTCAACCCAGAAGTTTTATCTCTTCCTTTCCCCCATTCCTTGCAATCGACACAGATTACATACAGATCAGAAATTGCAAGAACATCAATTTCAAATCTCCTTGAAGTCTTGAATCTAAAGTTCGTTTTTATTTTGAAATCATTCTTTTCGAAGATGTTGGAAACAATTTTTTCAAACGCCTTCCAATCGAAATCTCTTATGACTTCTTCCAAATTTTTCTGATTAGAAAGTTCTTCAAAGTGTTTGAAATCAAAATCAATCATTTGTTTAAATTGAATTAAATTCAAATAAATTTCATGGTTCTCGAGGCAATAATTGCTATTTTCATTAAATATGGCCTTGCCGGTTTGCTCTTTTCATCTTTTATATCGTCATTGGTTTTTATTCCTGGCTACGCTTCTTTTCTTATCCCCGTCTACGTAAAACTTAATTTCAATCCTTGGCTCATCCTTTTTGTCATTACTGCCGGTGCGATAGTGGGCGAGACTATTAACTACTATCTTGGTTACTTTGGCTCCAAATACGTTCTTCATAAGGAAATAAAAAAGGCTGAGAGGTGGCTGAACAAATGGGGTGAGATGTCTGTTTTTATCGTAAACTTAATTCCTATTTTCCCTGCCGATTTTGTAAACATTCTCGTAGGATTCTTAAGAATGGATGTCAAGATGTATGTCATCGGCATGAGCCTAGGAAAATTGATTCAATATTCTGTACTCATTTTTGGGGCAGAAATTTTCTTCAGGTACGTTTCGTTCCTTTGAAGTATTTCTTTAAGAATTACTAATTAGTTTTAATGAGATTCTCTTGGAGTTACGGGATCTTCCATTGGTTCGTTCATTACTTCCTCTCGGTAATGCTAGTGACATTGTCCGGAATTGTAATTTTTCCAATATTCATGCCTTATACCTTATTCGGATATTATTTGAAAAACAATATTGTTGATCAGTTTATTGTCATCGTAATTTCATCTTTAATCGATTTGGATCATTTGCCAGCACTAAAAAGATTTGGTGCGAAAAAATTCAAGTTTGTTCAAAAAAGATACGTTGCCCCCCTTCACAATTTCTTTTTCCTCAGCCTTTTCTCAGCAACATCAGCATTCAGTGCGCTATTCCTTTCAAAAACCATGGGTGTCCTGTTCTTCGCAGTCGCTTTACATTTGATTTGGGACATATTTGAGGATGTTGTGATATTCAAAACTAGTTTCAGGAGATGGGAAAAGACCTGGGGTCTTGACACTAAACAGCTTGAAGATTCGTTTAAAGAATTTCAGGCATCTCAACAAACAGAGGATTAATATTAAAATCTCGAAAGGTTAATCTAGTTAAGATGTTATTTTCAAGGGTGATAGTATTTTAATCGCAGGAATTGATGAAGCCGGAAGAGGAGCTGTCATTGGTCCGATGGTCATAGCTGGAGTTGTGATAGATGAAAATGACGAAAGTGTTCTGAAGAAACTGGGCGTAAAAGATTCCAAAAAGCTTACTCCGAAAAAAAGGGAGCAACTGTCAGTGGAAATAGAGAAGATTGCAAAATCCGTCTTCGTGCTCCGAGTCCCCGCTTGCAAGATTGACTCCTACCGTTCACAAGGGATTAACCTTGACAAAATTGAAGCGATGAAGATGGCCGAGATCATAACTATGTGCGATGCAGAGAAAGTTTTTGTCGATTCCCTTGGAGCCAACCCTAAGAGATTTCACAGCAAGATTACCGAATTAGTTCCACAAAATGAAGCTGAATTGATTATTGAGAACTATGCGGACGAAACTTATCTTGTTGTATCCGCAGCTAGTATAATGGCAAAGGTTGAGAGAGATCGTGCAATCCAAGAACTGAAGAAGAAAGTAGGATTTGATTTTGGAGTTGGATATTCGCACGACCAACGAACTATCGAATTCATAAAAGCACTTCTCCAGAAAAGCAGAGACCTCCCTCCATATGTCAGAGAATCTTGGGTCACCACGCAAGTCTTGAAAGAGAGCAGTTTCCAGAGAAAACTAAAGCATTTCTTTGTGAAAAAAGAAGGTTGTAAAGAGGGAAAAAATGAAAATTGACCAACTTATCATTTCAATCTACGTCCTCATAGGATTCGGGCTTGGATTCTTTTCCAACTATTTCCTTAGAATACATTCTAGCCTGATACTCGCACTAGGATTCCCGGCACTGATTTACGCTATCACTCTCTTTCCGCTTTTGAAAGTTGTAAGGCAGAAAAAGAAGAGATGGCTTCTTTCAAACAGTTTCATTACCTTCATCCTTGTCTGGATATTGGTTTGGGTCACTCTCTACAACCTGTGATTTTAATGATGAAGAGAACTCACTATGTGAATGAACTGGAAGAACTTGTTGGGAAGGAAGTAATTCTAAATGGATGGGTTCATGATGTCAGAGTTCTTGGCGGGATTAGTTTTCTCCTTCTCAGAGATCTGACAGGCAAAGTCCAAGTTACTGCTGTGAAGAAAGACGTACCGAAAGAAATTCCTCAAATTTATGAGAAACTGAGGCAGGAAGATGTAATTGCAGTCAAAGGAAAAGTAGTGAAGAGCAAGATTGCAAAAATTGGAATAGAAGTCATGCCAACCGAGATTGAAATCATAAACAAAGCCGAAACTCCTCTTCCGCTTGATCCCAGGAATGTCACTCCGGCAAATCTTGACACCCAGATGAACTGGAGATTCATGTTTTTCAGAACTGACGAAGCAAGATCTATTTTTAAAATACAATCAGAACTTGTCAATTCTTTCAGAAGGTTTTGTTTGGAGAATGGATTTATTGAGATGCAAGCTCCGTCTATTATCTCTTCTGCAAGCGAAGGCGGTGCTGAACTTTTCGAGATTCCTTATTTTGACAAGAAAGCTTTCCTTGCCCAGTCTCCGCAGCTGTACAAACAGATGGGAGCGATTTCTTTTGAAAAAGTTTTCTGTGTCATGCCAATCTTCAGGGCAGAGAAATTTGATCAACCAACACATTTGAACGAAATCAGACAGATGGATGTGGAGATGGGATTCTGTGACGACAATGATGCTTTGGACGTTTTAGAGAAGGCGTTTATCTATCTGCTTGACAGTGCCAAAAAGAACTGCAAGGAAGAATTGAAATTGTTGAAACGGGAAGTAGAAATTCCGAAAACCCCTCTGAAAAGGATGACGTATACAAATATCATCGAACTTCTGCAGAAAGCAGGGGAAAAAATAAAATGGGGGGAAGATTTTACCAAGACTCAGGAGAAGATGCTTCCAAAACTTGTCGGTGCTGACGCTTTCTTCATTAAAGACTGGCCAACAGAGATAAAAGCCTTTTATGCAATGCCGTATGAAGACAATCCAAAGATTTGTAAAGCTTACGACTTGATTTACAATGGCCTAGAGATATGTTCTGGTACTCAGAGAATCCACATCCCAGAATTGCTAGTTAAACAACTGAAGAGCAAAGGGTTGAATCCTGAAAAGTTCAAGTTTTACATCGATGCTTTCAGATTCGGGGCACCTCCCCATTCAGGATGGAGCATAGGACTAGAAAGATTGACTATGACTACTATCGGAAGAACCAACATACGCGAAGTCACGATGTTTCCTAGAGATAGGAATAGAATAACTCCGTGATTTAATGGAAGAATGCACATTTTGTAAAATAGTCAAAGGAGAAATTCCTGTTCATAAGATTTTCGAAGATGATGACCATTTAGTCTTCTTGGACATTTTTCCAAATACGAAAGGAGTTACTCTCGTGATCACGAAAAAACATTATACTAGTTACGCTTTTGACCTTCCAGACGATGTCTACAGCAAATTATTTCTTTTAGCCAAGAAAATCGGCAAGATATTGGACAAATCATTGGGTTCTGTCAGGACATTCATGGTAACAGAAGGAATGGAAATATCTCATATCCACATCAAACTTTACCCATTTTACAAGATTGCCAGAAATGTCGCACCTCCAGAAATAGATCATGTCCAATATACAGAATATCCAGGCTACATAACTACCCTTCATGGTCCTAGAGCTGATGATGAAGAATTGGGAAAAATAGCAGCAAAAGTTTCTAAAGAAGCATCCAAACTCAAATAATTCCATTATTTTGTCAGAGAATCATACAACATTTTCGCAGCAACAACATGCGAGCAGATTCCCTTATCCAAAGACGAATACTTGCAATCACAACTAAACTTTTTCGACTTTTTGTCATAAATCACTGAATGAGTGTCAGTTTCCCCTATAACCTTGAAGTGAATCCTCCTGTCAGTTTCAACTTCTTTCTTCACCCCTCCGTCTTTGAAAATATTCAGTCCTTTCTGCTCTATGAGCGACATAATTATTATCTTGTCATTTATCAGTTTTAAGTTAAGGGGAATTCAAGTGTTTTTATGAACATTCGGTGCGACTGGTGCACAAGGCCAGTCAAAGTCGCAGGAAAGGTGATGAAAGTCAAGTTTTTGATGCTGTGCAAGAGATGCAGAGACAAAATAAAAAGGCAGAGAACCTAATTCTGATATATTATTATATTTAACTTTTCCTTTACATGTGATAAGGTAATATTATGAATGATGCAGTGAAGAAGTTGAAAAAGCTTCATGCAAAGAGGATCTTCGTCCAGTTCCCTGAAGGGTTGAAGATGAAGATTCAGGAAATAGCCAAAGAGCTTGAGAAAAAGGGTTTTGAAGTCATCTTATCTCTGGAGTCCACGTGGGGTGGATGTGATATACGAGAACATGAGGCTAAACTTCTGAGATGCGACGCCATCCTCCACATTGCCCATGAAGATTATGGGATTAAGACTAAAATCCCAGTGGTTTATTGGGAATATTTCTTTGATGTAAATCCAGTTCCTGTTTTGGAAAAAGATTTTGATAAGCTGAAAGATTTCCAGAAAATTGGTATTGTCACCAGTTTGCAATATGTAAAAACTATCCCTAAAGTTAAAGATTTTCTTGAAAAAAGAGGAAAGAAAGTTTTTGTTAACAAATCATTGAAACATCCAGGTCAAGTGCTAGGTTGCAACCTTTCAGCCGGAATAAAGCTTGAAAAAAAGGTCGACTGCTTCCTTTGCATATCAGCTGGCAAGTTCTACAGTCTAGGACTGATTTTCAAAACTGGCAAACCGACGTTCAACCTTGACTTGGAGAATCAGCAAATTTACCAGCTTGACGATCTGAAAATGAAAATTCTGAAGATAATTGAATGGAACAAATCAGAGCTGAAAGATGCGAAGAGAATAGGATTGCTAGTCAGTTGGAAAAAAGGTCAGATGTTTGGAGATCCTTTCAAGATGAAGAAACAGCTAGAAAAGCAGGGGAAGGAAGTTTACATTCTTGCAATGGACGAATTGTCAAAATCAAAAATCGAAGGGTTGAAATTGGACTTTTTAATCAACTTTTCGTGCCCAAGAATTGGAACTGATGATTTGGAAAAGTTCAGCAAGCCTATCTTGAATTGGAATGACGTTCCCTTGAAATGATTTCAAATTTATAAGCCTTCGCAATAAAATAAAAAGAGTGATACAATGGAACTTTCTGTGATTGAAGAGGATGAAAAGAAAATTATTCTTGAAGTCAAAGACGAGTCTATCTCTTTTGTCAATTTGCTAAGATCTGAGCTATGGAACGACAAATCTGTCTCAGAGGCCGCATACATAAAAGAACATCCTTATCTAGGACAGCCAAAGATATTCATTAAAACTGAAAGAGGAAGTCCCAGAGTCGCCCTTGAAAAGGCTTCTGTCAGAGTTCTTGACAAGGCCAAGGAATTCCAGGAAGAGTTCAAAAGGTCTTTAAAAAAATAGTCAGCATATCTTAGTTCCCATCTTCTCCAACAAGGTCTGATTCATGTAGACCGGAACATGATAGTTAGTTCTGACTGCAATCGCAATCGCATCGCTGGGCCTGGCATCCAAACTTAAAAGAGTATTCCCTTTTCTTACAATCATCTTTGAAATGTACACATCCTCTTTCACATCAGTAATTTTTATCATCAGCATCTTCGCATCCAGCGCGTTCAACGTATCCCTGAACAGATCATGCACGTTCGGCCTCACTCCAACCACATCATTCATCCCGTCTAGAATTGATATCGCTTGGCCTCTTTCTACAGTAGCAACTACTTTATAGCATCCGCCGGTCATGATGACAACTCCGTCAGTTCCAGTTGCGTCAACTTCAATATTCAACCTAACTAATCCAGTGGTGGACAAGCTTGGCAATACAAGCAAGTCAGGAAGATAGAAGTAAAATACAATTCCTATCAGGGCAATAACTAAGACTATCGCGACAATTTTTGTATACCTTTCATCTTTTTTCATAAGAATTATTTCATCTTAAAAATATTAACATTTGCTCACGTTTACTACAGCCCTGTATCTCATCTCTCCAGTCTTTTGTATGCATATCCTCTGCTGCCCTTGGCCGAAATGATCAGAGCCCTGGATCTTAATTCTTTCATACTCAAGAATCAAGCCATATTGCATTTCCACTCCCCCTCCACTGCTGTAGCTTGTATTGAAAGATCTGGACGGCACTTGCTGTTTGCTAATAACATACATTCTGTCGTCTATCGCCTTGCATGTCCCGTTTGAGAAAGGCAAAAGTATTCTTCCGTCGTTAGTGAAGCTTATGTTAATTTTATAATTACTATTACTGTAGTTGCTAAAGCACGACTGGATAAAATTAGTCCTGTCTCCAGCATATATCAAACCTGTAAAGTGTGATTGAGCAAAATCAGTGCCATTGTCAAAAGAGCAGATATAGGTTGATATGGCAGAACTCGAGTTTCTACACGCAAATGCGAATGAGGTTACGTTACCTTCAGTAGCATTTGAAATGTTTACAAAATCGTCCATATTTGCACCAAGCTTCATTGCAAAGTTCATTGTCGTCTGGTTGTTAGTCACATTCTTGACATCTATGATTAGGAAGTCAGCGCCAGCCGGTAAGCTGTACAGAACTTCATAAACCGCAGAAGAAAGGTTTGATTGGACGTGCATAAGCGTCTGGGCCACGGGAAGTCTGTCCTGTTTCTTCACTATCTGCGTATATCCGATCCCCCAACTTGTGTTTGTGACATTTTCAATTATGATTGATGTGTCTTCTGGTATTATCGTGTCTCCACTCTTGATGAGTTTGATTGAAGAGATTGCAGAACTTGTATTAATTGAAACATAACTTGATTGAGTTCCCAACAACGGCAATGTTACATTCAATATCTCATTCTCCATAAAAATGCTCGTACTGTTGTTATAAGCCCTTGCATTTCCTCCTCCTATGGCAAAAATATTTCCATCTTCTGTGAATGATCCTGGTTCGATCAAACCACTTTTTATCGTGTCAAAAAATTCAACAGTCCCTGCTATCTCGTTCACATACAAACTGCCACTGCTAATCTTGATCTGGGGAGACCTGAACGAGTTTATTCCTTCAGATGCAACTTCTCTAATCGCATTGTCTATCACACGAAGGTTCTGAAGCGCTTCGTTTAATTTTGAACTGTCATATGCTTTTTGAATTGTCGGGTTTCCGACTGTCAGCACTAGACCTATGGCAGTAAAAGAAATCAAAATTACAAAAACCGTAGCAATTAAAGGCGACATCCCTTTTGTCATAAATACATTTTCTTTTCGACCAGTTTATCCTTTACTCGAGACTGAAAGTGTCCGTATATTTGTCCCTGATTTCCTCTACATTGCTCTTCAACAGCAAATCAGTGAACAGGATATACTTGCTTTTTCCAACAATCACAGGAATTGTTATCTCCTCTGCCACAGATTTACTTTGGGTCGTGTAGAAAACCGTCAAAGTATAGTTCACATCAGAAATAGTGTTGAATGTAAAATTATAATCTATCTTCTCTTCATCCTTGACAGAACTAAAAGTCTTATTTGAACCCATGTCGTAACTGAAACTGAGATTTAAATTTTTCATTTCCATTCCTTGCAAATTCAACACACTGACATTGATCCGTGTGTTAACTCCAGAAGAGACAGTTGGATAGATGGTTTCTACCATCACACCATTCAAGTCATATGTTCTAGTCCTCAACTTGTCTCGCGCATATTTCACAAAGCTGTCGACATTTGTATTGATGTTCTCTGACTGGTTTGAAGAGAATGAAACTGTGTTGTAGATTTCATGCTTGATATTTTGGAACTGCTCTCTTTCTAGACTGATTTCCATGTGTCTCTTAAGCTCAAGCAATTTTGTCGTGTCAAGGCTGGTTTTTAGAGTGACAAGAATTACTATCACAATCACCGCAGTTATGAGATATATTTGTCCTTTCATGGCTCTCCCCAGATATACAGAACTACAAGTTTTGGAGAAAGAGAGTTGACATCTCCTCCAACAAAATACGCAACTGATGTGGCTTCTTGGGTCGGCAATGACGGTGCAGTGCAGCTAGGATTACATATAACGACCTGGTAAAAAAGATGGTTGGGCATCACTGATTCAAGAGCTTTCGTCAAATCAGTGGCATCATTGTTCACAACATAACTTCTCAATTGATTGCTCTCGTCAAGGGCTTTCAATGCATCAAATCCTCTGATCTGGTTATTCATAGTGTCGAATTCTGGCAATACCTCTCTTGCCGAAAAGTAAGTGACAAAAAAAGTTGTTATTAGCAGAATAGCTATTATAGACTCAAATGTTTTCATGAGACCTTTACTGGGTGCTGACTTCGACATAGGTGTTGTAGCTCCCTCCTAATATTTGTAAAAAGTCGTTATAGTTGAAATTTCTCAATGCCCTTAATTTTGCAGTTGAAATCGCAGGAATTTTTATTTCTGGCATAGCTTTGCTCGTGACATTTAACGTCGAGTTAAAACTGAGAGAATAAGTTGATCTTGTGACGTTCTTGTCATCAGAAAAGTAGACGAAAAAAATCTTTGACTGAAGAGGGGAAAGAGTAGTGTTGAAAATTATGGTACTTCTGTTCAGAAACTGTTCTGAGCAATATGTGGGATTATACAGAGCTACTGGGATAAGAATGTTGTCATTATCATAAACTCTGACTGTGTTGTTCCACGCACGACTTGCACAATTCAAGTCGAAAGTCACTGTTATATTAATTGACTCATTCATCCTTGCCGTGTTGTTGATTTCTGTCAAAATAATAGGAATTCTGTACATGTCAGTCACTAATCCAAAAACTCGTGGAGGAATATTGTTATTTTCCCAGTTCGTTGGCAATCCTTTACCTCCAAACAGTGCATTGTGGATGTCAAAAGCAGCACCCCTCATTTCAGAAGTTATCTGCAGGCCAGTGTAACTAATAAAAGAATTTGAAAGGAAGATAAGTAATGTCGCCATGAACACCAAAAAAATGCCTGCCGATATTATAAAATCTACTTGCGACGACATCATTTCACCCCACTGGGGTTTATGAGAAGGTCATACGGTCCGATGATAACTGAATCAACAATAGTTCCGTTCAAATTGTATCTATAATATCTCAGAGAAGTGTTAACTCCGTTTAAAACTCTGCCTTGTACTTGGACGTCTATGTTCGGTATGTCTATCTCAACTGTCATTTCTGGGTCCTGCAATGTTCTTGCAATGACTTTGGCCCCGCTTGTGGTGACGCTGGAAACTACAGGAGTGCCGTCTATCGTGATGTTAGTGACTGTTGAGAAAATAGGATTTGAAGAGACAAGTATCAGTTCATAATTTCTTTTCGAAACTTGTTTTGGAAGGGGAGTGTCTAATTGATAAAGCAGAACGCTAGTCGAGTTTGACGGAGAATTCTTGATATCCTTTGCAGCTTGGTAAACTCTGCTTACTGCATCGGATGCCTGGACCGCGACTTGCCTGAGGCTTGCAGAGACCTGCTGCTTAATCGTGTTATTGTAAAAAACTAAAGCAATCATGCTAACTGAGGCTAAAAGCAAGAAGCTAAACAATATTGTGAAGAAGTACTCTATTATCTCGGCCTGCCCTTTTGTCATTAATTTATATTGAGTCCCGACCAAGTAAATATTTATTAAGGGAAGCCGAAATTTGTAAATGTGAGTCCATGTCAAAAGGAGTTTCTCCACTTGTCGCATCAGTGCTTCTGATTGCTGCAACTATGAGCATCGCTGGAATCCTCGCCTTCTGGGCGTCTAATTTTGCTAGGACACAGACAGCCGCATTTGAAAATCAAACTATTGCAAGCGAATGCAATTTTGCCACATTCGATGTTTACACTTGCAGTTACGATCTCGCAAATAAAAAAGTTCTTCTTTCACTGAACAACAATGGACAAGTAAATCTGAAAGATCTCGTAGCTTATTTCCAGTACCCTAACGGAAATCTCACTGCTTTCAACATCACAGACCCACTTCCGCAGAACGTGCTAAAGCAGTTCTATATTAGTGGAGTAACTGAGAACTATAGTAAAATCATTATCAGGACACAATGCTCACAATTGAGCAGGGAGACTGCCTGCAAATGAAAGGAATTTCCCCAATTATTGCTACGGTTTTGTTGATTGCATTCACTGTTGCCGTAGCTGGATTGCTGAGCACTTGGTTGACTGGATTCACAAGCTCAACTTCGAAGCAGGTTTCTGATTCTTCAAGCATCACCCTTTCATGCTCATATGGTGGAGTCAGCTTCGGCTCTCTAAGATTCAACAGCAGCACTTTGTATATTGCAGGAGATTTAGAAAATACAGGCACAGTTTCTCTGGGCAATTTTTCACTTCAAATCATCTACGCAAACAAATCGATAAGCAATTATCTACTCTGCACTTCTGGTGGGGTGGGCAGCAATTGTACTGCAAAAAACATTTCCCTCCTACCAAGAGATTTGATCACTTTTAATGTCCCGACTTCCAGCACTTATGAGACTATCAGAGTGTCGACTAATTGTTCTTCAGTCTTTGATGCAGCAACCAGCAGCGAAGTCAGTATAGTTTAAAGATAGTTGTGTGCAAACATGTAGATGGCAAAGCCGACAACCATCATGATCATGCTATGCTTGAATCCACTCACCATTGATCCTTCTGCCATCTTTCCAACTGCCAAACCTGCAAATCCCCCCTGAAGGAGAATTAGGTTTCTGAAGATGGATGAATATTCGGCGGCCATATTTGGAGTGTTTCCTCCTCCTAATCCTGCCATTCCTATGCTTTCTGTTGAAACTTGAGAAAGAGTTGGGACAAGGAACTTTTCTAGGCCAACTATAACGCTGAGGAAGACAAAGAAGACTATATACCCTGTCATCATCTGTGAGCTCAAGTAAACTTTTCTTTCTGTCCTCAATCTCTCAATTTCAAGGCTTGTGCTGCTCAACGCGTCAAAAGTATCTGCAAGATTTCCACCAAATCTGGTGCTTTCAACTACCGATGACACAATTCTTGCTATCAGTTTAGAATTTGAATTCTTTGCAAAATTTAACAATACTTTGTCAACTGGAACACCCCAGTCCATTTGGGCTGACATTTTTTTGATGAAAGGATTAAGAGACTTGTAATCGTTCCTTTGGATAGTCTTGAACGCCTGCGGTACTGTCATTCCACCCCTAATTGTCTCTACAAAGTCTCTCAAGAAAACAGGGAACAACTCTTCCAAGTGCTTGAGTTTTTTATAATCGTTGTATTTGATCAAAATTATTGGCATGGCGAAGATGAACAATGCCATGATGTTTATGACTGAAAATATTTGCTCTACTTGCCTGAATAGCAAAAAGTTTACAGTAATCAGCATCGCAGAAAAGACACCGCTGGCTATCGTCAGCATCCACATACCGCCTATCTTCACATCTCCACCTCCATCCCTTTCAGGAAGAGAAGAAATGATCCATTGATCAGCGGGACGACCATGTAAATTGTCATTTTCATCAAGTCTAGAATATCATAGCCCGCAAAGTCTCCTTGTACCAGATTCAGAACTGCAAAAAGAGCTATGATGAATAGTGGAGCTGCGATCAGAAGGCCTGTGTAAAATTCTGCATAAGTGTCAAGCTGCTGTAGGAATTTCTCCCTTCTCATCTTCCAGTCGAAAAGTGCCTGCGTCCCCACGCTTTTCAGGTAATTTTTAATGTCGCCTCCTGATTCTGTCGTCGAGACAAATCCCATCAGTACCTGTTTGAATGGCTCAGATGGACTTTTATTAGCGGTTTCTCTAACTGCGGACAGAGGATCGATACCAAAAGCATCAATATTATTGACAATCTTCCTCATCTCTTTTGCAATCTCCCCATATTCATCGAACTGGCCTATCAGTTTGAAGATGACATATGGCGGAACTCCAGATGAAGCTACTGCACCCATGTGTGTTAGAACGAAGGGAAGATTAGTTTCAATGCTTCTCTTTCTTGAAAGCGCTATTTGATAAGGGTTGAAAATCACCAGGAAAAAAGTAGTCATCGCTATCATGATTGGCACGAACACGGCGAACATCACTTTCTGGAAAATCGGCAGCGGCACGATGGACAAACTCACGAAGATTGCAATGATGCCTTTGATGAAGGAGATGGCGGACATCATGAAGGCCATGCTCATGTAAGTCCTGAAAGTGATCTTCATGTTTGCGCGAGGAAGATTATCTTTTACCACAGTAAAGTAATTTGCATACTTGTCGGCAACTCCTCCGAAGATGGCGGTTGCAAAGCCTCTGAATGAGTCTGGCATTATTTTTCCCTAATGAATTTGAATCCGAGTAGAGAGAGCAGCGAGCTTTTCTTTGGTCTGCGTCCTATTTCAATGGGAATTTTTATTTTCTGTGGAAACATAGGAGGTTTTATTGGAGATTTTACAGGAGATTTGACGAGTCTCCTTCTTTCCGCCCAACTTTTTGATTCGACCCACGTTTCACCCATCATTTCCATGAGCTTCTTTGGCTCTTTGTAGTAAGTGTTGATCAATTTCGTAATCTCTTTGTAGTCTTTGATATTTCTCTGTAAAAACCATTCAAGTATTTTTTTCCTGGTCTCAATCTCCATATACGCATCTTCCAAAACCCCACCTTTAGCCGCAACTATTTTTTTAATTTTCATGCTTTCTTCCACTTTTTCAAAAGTGTCTGTCTCGGGTTTCCATTTGAAAACTGTTCTTGTCTTGACCTCGTTTGTCTTAGGATCTACCGATTCTATCTCAACAACTTCCTTCACCCTTCTTGCCGACTTTCCTTTTTCTTTCGCATGAATCATCAGTACTACAAGATCCAAGCTTTCAATCAATGTCGGCGAGAGTTCGATTGGAGGTGTGGTTAATCTTTTGATGACCTGGTCGACCGCACCTGCGTGGAAAGTGCTGATTGAAGGGTGGCCACTGCTCATGCCTTGGAACATGACATAGGCTTCTTTACCTCTGACTTCTCCTACTATGACGTAATCAGGATTTTGCCTGAAGCTTTCTTTCAAAAGATCGAAAAGAGAGACAGCCCCATATTTTTCACCTGATGGCATGGGAATTCCAAAACCCACTCTTGCCAATGTCGGCGACCAGTGCTCATTCGGTATCCTCAGCTCTCTTGTATCCTCAATCGTTACGATTTTGTCCTCAGGTGGGATGAACATGGTCATGGTATTCAGAAGTGAAGTTTTTCCAGTTGCTACTCCTCCCACTATCAACATCGAAACTCCATTTTCAACCAAATACCAGAAATATGCAAGAAGTTCCGGATCCACAGTCCCCATTTCAAGCTGGTCTACAGGAGAGAATGGATTCTCGCTGAATTTTCTTATGGTGAATGTCGGGCCTTTTGTAGCAACATCTCCGGCAAGTGTGGCCGAAACTCTGCTTCCGTCCGGCAACGTCCCAGATAAGATAGGCTCTGCATAACTGACATATCTTCCAGTCCTTTCAGCAACTTTGACAATAAATTCCCTCAGTTCTTCCATTTGATTAAAGATTACATTTGTTTTCAGAGATCCAAATTTTTGATGGATGATGTACAATGGTGTTCCTACACCATCGCAGCTAATGTCTTCTATGTTCGGATCTTGCAGAAAAGCCTCTATCTTGTTGAATCCAATGAAATTTCTATAAACATAATACATTAGCTTTGCATACTCGGCCTTGTCTAAGACAATCCCATATTCTCTCATCACTTTGTCGATGTTTTCTTGCAGATAGTCCATCGCTTTAGTCCCTTCTTTGATAGCACTCAAAGCGACATCAACCAGTTCAATCATTCCATCTGAAATTCTTTGCAAAAGTTTTTCCTCTTCCTTACTCATCTCTGGCTCTATGGCTTGATATAAAAGTTCCTTGCCTTGCTCATCCCATTTGATACAAGCGTAAGCAAAGGGCTCGATGAGCGGGTAGGTAACATTCACTTTGCTTATGTCATCTACTTCAGGGAACTCTACGATTCTTTTTGGGATGTTTAATGAAAAGCCAGGCAGAGCCTCGTGCATTTTCTGGTTCTGTACCGCAGACTCTGTGACCTTCCTGTAAAGCGATCCTTTCAGGTTTTTTATATTCTGAAAACCCATCTTTCTAATACCTCATGTGTTTCTTTCTTACGCTCTTTCCAGGCTGTGATACTCCTTGGAATCTAGCGCACGAAGGGCATAGGCGGATGTCATTGTTCATAGTATGAATCAATCTCCTGTCTACTTGCTGGAGAATGGCCGGATCAGTTATCCTGAATCCTCTATGTTGAATGAAAGTCTTGTACCTGGGAACCTGCCTTCCGCAGATCCCGCATGTGACTGTCCCTTCTTTACCTCTAGATTTCGTATGAGCATACTTTCTCGTGTACGGAGCTGTTGAAATTGGCAATAAATCACCTACTATTATTTAGGAGTTTAATAAATTAAGAATTGGCATCTACTTGCGTCTACTCTCTTTTTTCCAGAAAAGCACTGATTCGTCATAAGCTCTCTTTAATATGTAGAGGAGGCCGTAAAAAGTCAAAACCAGTTCTATATAGAGCACATAGATATTTTTTTCATCGAAGACAACTGAATATATCCTTCTTTCTTTCAAGATGGCCAGATCGAAAAGCACCAAGAACTCTAAAAGGACAACACTTAGAACGATACCACATCCAACCAATCCCATTAAAGTTCTCTTCAACCTAATCCCTCCTGTATTTAGTGTATCCGCACTTTGTGCACCTGTATCCGATTAATTTATTGTCCTTATACATCTGTTGCATTTTCCTGTGGCCTTTGGGACAATCTGTCGATGAAAACATAAATTTGAGTTTGTCAAAAATTCCCCATTTTCTTTTTACAGTCATTTTGGTTGTTTCTCCCAATAATAATCTTATTCTTCCAACAAATAACGCTGTCAATACAACTGATACGATAGCTATGAGTACTATGTTCAGACTTCTCATTCCGAAAGATCCTCCAAAAAGAGTTTTGTCAATATCATTTACTATTCCTTCCACATCATTCAAAATTTCACTTGCCTTACCATAATTCTCGGATTGTAATTCTATCTTAGCCTCATCTAATTTTTCCTCCGCGACGTTAAGGAGTCTTTCAACAGTTATTATCTGTACACCACTTCTTCCCAATTCTTCCACTCTGTTTTTCGAACTTACAATCTTATCTTCCAGCTCTTTTATCTTTTCTTGGATATTTTCTTTTGGCAGAATTTTCAAGACGTTGATATTTATTTTGACTGTTTCTTCAAACTCGTCGCTTTTCACAACAAGGTTGACAGGATAAGTTTTTGTCGGTGCTTCTGGAGGAATTGTAATCTCTATCGAAAATTCCTGAGTGGTGTGGGGATTCAAAATTGTGTTTTCGGGAATTATACTAAACCAGCTCAATTCCAATCCTTGCAAAATTAATTTCAAATTGTTCAGGGATTCATCTTCATTATTCTTAACTTGGATGTAAATTCTTTTCGTGCTGTTTACGAAAGCTGAAATAGATGAAGTGTAAGAAATGTCTACTTGCTTCATCCCCCCAATTTTTTTACCAACTATGGAGAAAGTAGATAATCCATAGGTCTTTGCTTCAAAATAAATATAGTTAGTATCTTCGTTCATGATATCTGTCGATAATTCATTCCAGCCGTTTGCATATCTGTATAAACTTATAGAAGACAAGCTGATTTCATTTTTGTCAATCCACGATTTTTCGATCTTGAATAGAATCTTCACTTCTTTTATGTCAGCATTTTGAATATTTTCCTTTTCTATGCAGAGGAATTGGTATACACTTCCTGAAATGCTACCTGCTTCATCACCGCAAGATCCTTTTGACACAGAAACTTTGGCATTTTGAACGTCATTTACAGTGGAAACAGAGATTCTACTCACAAGGATTTCTGGATTCTTGTAGTTGAAAGTCCCTTCCTCCCCTTCATTTATATTTGAGACAGTCACCGTTTCTTTTGTAACAGGTGGTTGACTAATTGATCCTCCAGCAGAACTTCCTTGGATTGGAGTAATCGTTGCAACTGGTGAAACCACCTCGAAACTACAATGGGCGGTTCCATAAAAACCTGGAGCTGTAACATTTGATTTGACATAATAGTTTCCAGGTTGAACTGATGACGGTAATGACAATACTTTTATCGAAGTCCATGTGTAGCCAGGCAGGACATTTATTGATGAAGAGCCTGAGATGTTGAGAGAATGACCAGAACTATCTTCAATCCACCATAAAATTTGCATGTCTCCTTGGTAAGTGCCAAAGTTTGTCACCGTCAGGTTTGTAGATATCTGATTTCCCGGATTAACTGTATTTTGCAAACAACCGACTGCGACGTCATAAACGACTGACCTGACTGTCACTCTTGTCGTTGTGGTTAATTCAGATATCCTAGCCGAGATTATGAACTTCATAGAATTGTCGACTATCCAGTTACTTACCAGAATACTGAAAATCACCAAGACCAAAACTAGAAGCAGGACGTTCATCAGTTTCTTTTTCTTCATATTAATTAAATTTGCTCTTTAAACTATTTTAGTGCACTGCCACAGTCAGGGCAGTGCTTCATCTTTCCTGGGAACCATTTCTGGCAGTGCGAGCAGAATTTCTTCACTCGTTTTGGAAGTTTCTTTAGTGATTTCAAGACAAGGAAGACGATTGCTCCTATTATCAGAACTAAAGCAATAGAGAATTCATAAAAAACAGTCAAACTTCCGATATTCAAAGTCAGAGGAGCCTGGACTACTGAACTGGATGAACTTCCACTACCTGTTATTTCACCAACACCGGCGCTTGCCAATACAACTCCTTTTATTGAAACCGGATAGAATGGAGGCCATCTGGCAAGAGAGGACTTGAAGCAGACGAGAACATCTTGCTTATTTGCAAGTTTTGCAGCATTATCCGTAGAATTACCAGTATAGGCAGGGATCTTAAATTCAATAGGATCTATCTTTGAAATGAAAGGTTGCAGCCCCCTCTCCACAGTCAACTTCGCTGTAACTTCAGTGTCAAAAGGATTGTAAATGCTGTATTGAACGCAGTTTTCTCCAAATTCA
>JAZDPU010000032.1:0-3766 GCA_043797345.1 Candidatus Aenigmatarchaeota archaeon
GGCCCGCAATAACCTTACGGACGCAGTAAAGCAGGAGTCAGCTGCTGCTAATGACAAGAAGGCCGCTAAGAAAGTTCTTACCGATTTGAGGGACAGTCTGGAAAAACTCCATGCGGGTTTTACCGAACGTAAGCAGATCGTTTCGGCTAAGCTTTTTCCGCTTGGTATTATGGACATCCCAGATGCTGACATTTCATCACTGCTCGCGACCCTCAGAGCGCGGCTGAATACATGGCAGGCTCAGGTTAAGAAAAAGGCAGACATCGAGAAACAGATTGCTGATCTCGACAGTGAAGTGAAGCGTCTGGATGCGGTTATCGAAATTCAAAGCACCTCCATAACCGAAAAACGGGAGCGTCTGGAGAACTTGAAAAAGGAACTCGCCACCGTAAGTGATGAGCGTAAAGCACTATACGGCGACAAGAATCCCGACAATGAGGAATTCCGTTTGAACAAGGCGGTTTCTGATGCCGAAGGTGCAGAAAAGCAGACCAGAGAGCGGTACGATGGACTACTGCAAAAATGGAATACCGCGAAGACTCAAGTTGAATCTCTGGAAAAGCAGAGCGAAAAACGAGAGCCGGAAATGAAAAAGCTGGAACACGAATTCTCCATAGCTATAGCGCCCTTGGGCTTTTCAAATGAAGAACATTTCATGGCGGCCGTGCTGCCCTCTGAACGGAGGAGTGAGCTGACGGCTAAAGCCAAGAATCTGGATGAGCGTCAAACCGACCTGAATGCCAGGCAAAAGGATCGGGAAATGCGCTTGACTACGGAAATGGCCCAAAAGGTTTCCGACAAATCTATGGAAGAGCTCGAATCCCAATTCAAGGATTACGAAAAATCTCTAAAAGATCTACGAGACATCATTGCCGGTCTCAAATACAAGCTGAGTGAAAATACTGCTGCAAAAGAGCGGATAAAGGAGAAGCAAACTGCTATCGAAGCACAGAAACGTGAATGTGTAAGATGGGATCTACTTCATGAACTGATTGGTTCCGCAGACGGGAAGAAATTCC
This sequence comes from Candidatus Aenigmatarchaeota archaeon, assembly GCA_043797345.1. Lineage (GTDB taxonomy): Archaea > Aenigmatarchaeota > Aenigmatarchaeia > CG10238-14 > SCSR01 > JAGVVV01. The sequence goes on from JAZDPU010000032.1 coordinate 1,020, forward strand.
GTAATTTTGCCCAAGGACTAACATTTGAGATGATGGTTGGTCACGCCAATAAGCAACTTCAGAAAATGACTGACCGCTACTTACTGGTTCGTGATGTTGCCCAACCGTTAGAACTCGATGTGATTGACAACTATCAGGCGGGTGAGATTCGATCCACTAAAAATCTCTCCGGTGGTGAGAGTTTTATTGTCAGTCTTTCTTTGTCCCTTGGTCTCTCGCATATGGCCAGCAAGAACGTTCGGGTAGATTCCCTATTCTTAGACGAAGGATTCGGAACGCTTGATGAGGATGCTTTGGACACAGCCCTTGAAACACTTTCTGGCTTACAACAAGATGGGAAATTGATAGGTGTTATATCGCATATCTCAGCACTGAAAGAAAGAATTAGTACTCAAATCAATGTCATTACAATGACTGGTGGAAGAAGCAGGATAGAAGGTCCAGGATGTAATCGGGTTGTCAGAGCTACAACCAAAGGGGATTCCGATGATTAAAAATCGATATTTAACAAAATCGAGATTCGTAATTGCTACCGAGTGTCCGACAAAGCTTTTCTATACCGGAAAGGCGGAGTATGCCAATCAGGACCTGGATGATAGCTTCCTCCTCGCACTCGCAGACGGAGGATTTCAGGTAGGCGAGTTAGCCAAACACTATTTTCCTGGCGGTCACAGTATTCATCAACTTGATTACGAGCTGGCACTGTTAGAGACAAACGAATTACTGAAGCAAGAGAATGTCACCATTTTTGAAGCTGCTATTGCATCCGATAACTTATTCATTAGAGCTGATATTCTTGTAAAGAATGGATCACAGATTAAACTTTTTGAAGTGAAATCTAAATCTTTTGATCCAACAATAGAAGATCCATTCGCAAACAAAAACGGCACGATAAAAGCAGAATGGCGACCATATCTCTTTGATGTCGCATTTCAAAAATATGTAATCGAACAAGCGTTCCCTAAATTGAGTGTTCAAGCCTTCTTGATGATGGCAGATAAATCAGTCGGATGCCCAACTGAGGGACTCAACCAGAAATTTCGACTGATTAAAGATGAAAATGGACGTAAATCTGTTTCGGTATCCTCCTCATTGAGTGATGCAGATTTAACTCCCCCAATTCTTTGCAAAGTGAATGTTGATGCACAGTGTGAACAGATCTACGCTGGAACTGATGGCGGTGGGGATCACACGATATCGTTTGCTAAAAGAATCGAATTGTACGCTCAGAATTATGTTTCGGATTTAAAGCTACAATCACCGGTTTCAACAGCTTGTGCTACTTGTGAATTCTATACAAAAGAGAGTGATGAGCAAGCTGGCTTTAGAAGCGGGAAAAAGGAGTGCTGGAAAGAGATACTTGGGTGGAATGACGACGATTTCAGCAGTGCAACTGTTCTGGATATTTGGAATTTCAAGAAAAAGGATCAATTGATTGAATCGAATAGAATCAAGATGTCTGAGGTTACCAAAGATGACATTTCGCCAAAACCAGATAAGAAACCAGGAATTTCAGCAAGTGAACGGCAATGGCTTCAGGTGGAAAAACATCAAAAAGGTGATAATTCTGTTTGGATTGATCATGGTAACTTAAAAAGGGAAATGGATAGTTGGGTTTATCCGCTTCATTTCATTGACTTCGAAACTACTATGGTAGCCATCCCCTTCAACAGAGGAAGACACCCATACGAAGGGATATCATTTCAGTTTTCTCACCATGTAGTTTATGACGATGGTAAGGTCGAACATCGTGGAGAATATCTGAATACAGAACAAGGCGCTTTTCCGAATTATGATTTTTTGAGGAATCTGAAGCCAGAGTTGGACAAAGACAGAGGTAGCATTTTTAGATACTCAAACCATGAGAACACATATCTAAATATGATTTACCGGCAATTAAAATCTGATCAAACTAATGTTGAGGATCGCGAGGAGTTGTGTGAATTTATTAGATCGATCACTCAATCTGTATCAAGCTCTGCAGAGAAGTGGGTTGGCGACCGCAACATGGTTGATATGTGGGAAATGGTGAAGCGCTATTATTATGATCCCGCAACGAATGGTTCCAATTCAATTAAACAGGTGCTACCTGCAATCCTAAACAGCTCTGATTTCCTGAAAGAAAAATACTCAAAACCCATTTATGGGGCTGCAGATGGCATAACGAGTAAAAATTTCGTCGACTGGCAGTGGATTCAATTTGATTCAGGAAAAGTCATCGATCCCTACAAGCTTCTTCCGAAAATGTTTCAAGATGTTTCAGAGAAGGACATGCATATTTTATGCGATGATGAGCTACGCGATGGAGGTGCAGCGATGACTGCATATGCTCGAATGCAATTTGAAGAAATGTCCTACTATGAACGCGAGGAGATTCGGAAGGCACTTCTGAAATATTGCGAGTTGGACACCATGGCAATGGTGATGCTTTATGAGGGTTGGAAGGACCTTCTGAAACAAGAACCAACAAATTAGAGGTACTGGTCGGCGAAGGAACGTGGATTTCCCTCCACCTGTCCATAGTCAAAATGTTCAGCGACAATTAAAATTCCCCGGTAGAAGTGAATGCAGAAACGAATGTAAAAGCGCAATCCATTCATTTGCAGAAGTACTCATACTTCAATATCCGATTAACCCGATACGAACCCGCGGCTTTTTCGCCCATTTTTCAACCCAAATACTTAAACTCTTACTTTAACTTAAGCACGAATTTTTCTTCTTTTCCTCTACTTAGCGGGCCCCCGCTA
>JAZDPU010000033.1:0-2078 GCA_043797345.1 Candidatus Aenigmatarchaeota archaeon
GGAGAGGGAAAAGACACCCTTCTGTTTGATTGTGGAGAAGGAACGCAGAAACAGTTGATGATTTCTGGAATCAGTTTCATGAAAATCAATAAAATTTTCATCTCCCACTGGCATGCAGATCATTTTGCTGGTTTGATTCCCCTAATCCAGACCATGAACCTGGAAAAGAGGAAGAACGAGTTGAAGATATTTGCGCCTGAGGCTGAAAGATTTGTAGAAGATATAATCGACTTGGGATATTTCGGTCTGAGATTTCCTGTCACAGCCATCAATGTTCCTTTCGAGGGGAGCGACATCACTTTGATTGACGAGACTGAAGATTTCCAAGTTTTCTCCTCTCCGATGTTGCATACTGTCCCGACGACTGCATTTTGCTTCCAGGAAAAGACAAAGTGGAGTGTGGACACTAAAAAACTGAAAGATATGGGATTGAAGACAGGGTTCTGGCTGAAGAAACTGAAGAAAGACGGGAAAGCCGAATATAAAGGGAAGATGGTAAAGCTGGAAGATGTTTCTGTTTCTAAACCAGGATTGAAAGTGGTTTATTCTGGAGACACAAGGCCGAATGAGAACATGGAAAGGCTGGCTAAAGATGCCGATTTGCTCATTCACGACGGGACTTTTCTAGAGGAAGACGAGACCAAAGGGCACACGGATGTGAAGGCTGCTGCGAAGATGGCAAAGAAAGCAAATGTCAAAGAATTGGTCTTAACCCATTTCAGCAGAAGATACACTGATTTGAAAGAGCTGGAAGAGGAAGCAAGAAAACACTTCAAGAACACGAAGATTGCACATGACTTTATGAAAGTGAAATTGAAGAGCTGATGTCCCCACGGGGATTTGAACCCCGATCACAAGCTTTTTGCCATCTGTCCGCAAGCTCGCATTCTATCCAAGTTTAACTATGGGGACAACAGTAACATATAAGAATAATTACTACTAGTTAAAATAATCTAAAGTGATTGAATGGGAGTGAAATGCAGTTCATGCGGAATAAACATCATGGCTAAAGATAATTTTGTCAAATTCCTTTGTCCTGACTGCGGGAAGAACGAGATTATCAGATGCAAGAATTGCAAGAATCTCAGCAACAAATACACTTGTTCTTGCGGGTTTGCCGGTCCCTGAGAGGAAATGAAATGGGAGAAGTAATCGTAACTTTCAAAGTCATGCCTAAAGGAGTTGAGGTTAATCTTGATGAATTGGAGAATAAAATAAAAGCTTTAATCTCTCCACAGAGGACTGAGAGGCATCCTATCGCGTTTGGAATAGTAGCAATCCATGTGATTAAACTGGTTCCTGACGAAGGCGGAGGACTGGTTGACAAATTGGAAGAGCAATTGAAAGCCATTCCAGAAGTCGAAGGAGTGGAAGTGATAGAGGTAACCAGAAGCCTGTAAACTTTTATTAACCAAAGAACTAATTCTACTTATGCCCAGACGCAACTTCAAGATGGTTTTGTTCTGGATAATCGGATCTATTAGTATCTTAGTCGGAGCGATGATTGCAGGAAACGTTGAGAAGACTCTAGGAACCGATGACACAAGCGTTGGAGCAGCCCTGTTCATCGCACTAATCCTCATACTTCTCGGAGGACTGCTCTGGATAACCGTGGCAGTTGCTGCCAAGAAAATAAGTTTTATTGAATGAACTAAATTCTTCCAGCTGCTACGAATAATCTGTATCTGTCTTTGGCTTCCAACTCATCAAGAATTCTTTTGATAACTATCCTCTTAGGATCTGGGAGCATCTCCACTCTTTGCTGAAGTTCAGCAAATGTATCGAAAGTCTTCTTCTTCCTCTCGTTGATGATATCCCACATGTGCTTCTTTCCAATCCCAGGCAGCAATTCCAAGCTGTGTAATCTTGTCGTGATCGGGCCTGAGACATTGAAGAAATCAACAAACCTCTTCTCATCGCCGTTTACCATCTCTGTCACTATCTGCTCCAATTCAGATTTTGCATAATTTGTCAAATCAGAATAATTAATTCTTCCACGAATGTATTTGACTTGTTCCCTCTTATCATCTCCGATGTAGATCTTGTCTCTAGGCTTTAGAGCAACACCGTCTTTTATT
>JAZDPU010000034.1:0-2516 GCA_043797345.1 Candidatus Aenigmatarchaeota archaeon
TGAGTTTCAACCTTTTAAAAAGCAAATCATAAACTAATATTTAGCAAAAGGATTGAACGAATTGGTCGACATTCTGTGGGATAAGAAAGAAAAGATAATAAGAAAATGGTATAATCCAAATCAGGAGATACTGGACGTCGGTTGCAGGCGTGGAGAATTTGTTTCCAGGTTTTCTGAAAAGAAGTTTGGCATAGACCTTTTCGACGAATACATGAAAGAGGCTGAGAAAAAAGGGATAAAGACTTTTAAAATTGATTTGGACAGTCCTTTTGAATTGAAAAAGACTTTCAAGAACATCTTCTGCCTCGACGTCCTCGAACATCTTAAGAATCCTTCTTCATGCGTTAAATCCTGCTACAAGCACCTGGATAAAGACGGCATCGCATTTTTTTCAGTTCCATATTTCGGCTTTGTGAAAAGAACAATCGCTTCCGCATTTTTCTTTGACAAAGTTTTTGGATATGAGACAGAGCATATAAGATTTTTATCTCCAACCAGCATGAGGAAACTTCTCAGAGACGCAGGATTCAAGATAATAAAAGAATACAAGATTGGCAGATTCTATCCAGTCAACATGGACCATCTGTTCGTTTGTAAAAAATAATCTTATATATTTCTCAGCGCGCACTTTAGCTCTGCAGGAGGGGCTGCCATCAGATCACACAGTACTCCATTAATCTCATCAGAAGTAGCATTCGTCAATTCCATAGAATCCTTGTAGCTTGAGACCACAAGCCTAGGAACTAATCCATTCGTATCCTTCAACTCTTGCAGCAGAACCTGATCTGTGTTTTTATTTGCCAAGCTTTCTAAAGTTGTCTTAGCACTCGTACACTCGATGCATCCGTCCCTGTAATAAAAATTAATCACAGTGAATCCAGCCTTGAGCAAAGTGTCTTTGACATTTGACTTCACTTCATAATTTATGACGTTGGTCTTCGGAATGTCTTCAGGATTGTTCTGAGGGGCTGTAAAAGATTTGAACGACTGGATCAATGCGTATGCGGCAGTCGATCCCATCATTATGACTATGAAAAATATTGCCATGAACCTTTTTCCTGAAAGTTTGAATTTCATATTCTCGCCATTAGTAATTTATCTCTTATACACTAAATCTAATAAAGGTGAGCCTTTGGTTCTTGAAAGACTGATTTCAATGAAGACTGCCCTCAGGCAGCCGCAATGGATGCTGATCCTTGGAGGGTTAGTCTCTGTAATCTGCCTGTTCATCTCATTTGTAGTCTTTCAGACATCCACAGGTCTGATGACAAGCCTTCTCGTGACAATCGCAGTCACTCCATTGATGCTCAGATTAGTCAGATATGATGAAAAGAAGGAGGAACTGGAGGCAAAGTTCGCTGCCGAAGGAAATATTCTAGCCAGGCACAGAGACATCTTAACAATCTATTCAGCCTTCTTCTCCGGAATGATAATCACACTTTCAATAGTCTTCATCCTCCTCCCATCAGTCACAGGGGAGAAAATCTTCAGCGATCAGCTAAAAGAGATCAATCTTATCAGAGGAAACGTAGCTTTCGGAGACACGCTCCAGAGAATCATCTTCAACAACATCGGGGTTTTGTTCCTCTCATTCGTTTTCTCATTTTTGTTCGGAGCAGGAGCAATCTTCATTCTGGCATGGAACGCTTCAATTCTTGCAGCAGCTATCGGGATGGCAGCCAAAAGCCTCGGCGGAGTGACAGGACTTCCTTTTGCAGTTTTAGCCTTCTTCCCCCACGGCAGTCTGGAAATCCTAGCCTACTTCATCGGGGGAGTAGCCGGAGGTTTAATTTCAGCGGCAATCACACGGAAAAAATCTCCAAGATTCAATTTCATTGTGAAAGACACAGCCCAGCTGATGTTAATTTCTGTCCTAGTGCTTTCATTAGCTGCATTAGTCGAATCGATTGAGATAGCTCTTTCAGCTTAATTACTCCAAGAATATTCCTGGTTTCCCGAATTTAGCTTTTGAAGATTTGTTCTGAGGATCATATTTTTCACTGTCAGAGACTTTGAACTCGTGAATTTTCATTTCCAACTTTTCCTCCAAATGCACCTTCGATTCGCGGAAATAGTCAAGTTCCTTGTCTGTGACAAAATACAAGTACGCATTTTTCTTCTTTCCAGTTATCTTAATCACATTTGAGATATCTTCAACAGTTTTTTGGAACAGATTGTCCAGCTCGATTATTTTCTTGTCAATCTTCTCTTCAGATACAACAGGCCATTTTTCCAAAGAAACGAATTTTTTATTTCCCAATTCGCTCCAGAGCTCTTCAGAAATGTGCGGGGCGAACGGTGACAGTATCAATATCAGATTTCTTACAGCCTCGCCAAAAACTTGTTTGTTTATTTTTCCTTCCGTATAATCTTCAATCACATTCCCAAGTCTGACAATGCTATTTAGTGCATTGTTCGGTTGGAAATTCTCGATATATTTTGTCACAGAAATGACTGTCTGATAAGTTTTCGCTAAAAGGAACCTGTCCTTCAAACTCAATTTCTTCTCGTCAATC
>JAZDPU010000035.1:0-11578 GCA_043797345.1 Candidatus Aenigmatarchaeota archaeon
AAAAGTTTAAACTTTTTTATGGAAAACACCTTCAAATCGAACATCAGGAAAATGATCATTTTCAAGTTTTTATTGGGTTTGCATTTATTCGGAGCCATACTTGTCCCTTTCTTTCTAGACTGGGGACGAATCAGTTTTGCCCAGGTCATGATATTAGAATCTTGGTTTATGCTTTGGGTTTGTGTTCTAGAAATGCCTACTGGCGCTCTTGCCGACTTCTTGGGTAGGAAATTTACTCTTGTTTTGGCCGCCATAGCAAACATGTTTGCAGTCATAATTTATGCCAGCTATCCAAATTTTTATGTCTTCCTAGCAGGTGAATTTGTGTGGGCGATTTCCGCTTCACTCATGTCAGGTGCCGACGCAGCTTTTGTTTATGACACATTGAAAGAAATCAAAAAAACAAAACTCTCAAAAAAAATATTTGGTAAAATTGAAAGTTTCAAATTACTCGGAATATTGGTGGCTATACCAATAGGAAGTGTCATCGCAGCCAACATAGACCTTAGAGCTCCTTTACTCTTAACTTCAATACCTTGCTTCTTTGCTGCTTTGGTAGCCTTCACTTTCAAAGAGCCCAGACGTTCAGAACTTCAATCAAAAAATTATTTCAAAATCCTTATTGATGTAGTGAAATTCCTGAAACAAAACAGAATTTTGAAAATCCTAGCCCTAGACATGATTGTAATAGCAGTCATTTCTTATCTCATGGTTTGGTTATATCAAGTCATGTTAAATCAAGCAGGAGTAAATGTAGCTTATTATGGCTTCGTTGGAGCCGCATTTGTAATCGTGGAAATTCTTTTGATAAACAACTATGGAAAATTAGAAAGAATATTAAGATCTAAAAAACGTTTGATATTTTTAACATCTTTCATTACCGGAGTCATGTTTGTTCTCGGTGGGTTGACGACTTTCATCCCATTGGTAGTAATTTCTATAATTTTCAGTGCTGGGATTGGTTTAGGCCGAGCGCCACTATTTTCAAGCTATCTCAACAAATACATACCTTCAGCTAAGAGAGCCACAACTATATCTGCAATATCCATGATTCAACAATTGGCTCTCGTCGTAGTCTATCCTATAGTTGGATTTTTAGTAACTTGGTCATTGAACTACACATTAATTATTATTGGAGTAATAGCCATCGTTTTCTCATTCTTATCAAGAGTCGAAGAAAAACATTTAATTGATTAGATTACTTCTTTTTCTCTTTCTTAGGTTCTTCCTTTGATTTCTTCTCTTCCTTTTTTTCCTTCGGCTTTTCAACTTTTTCTTTCACAGGTTTCTCTTTGTCAGACTTCACCTGGGCTGCTGAAGGCCTCTTCAATCCCAACTTCGTGATTAATCCAGCCTTTTCCAGAGCTTGAATAACTTCCTCATCAACAGAACCCTCGTTAATCTGGACAGTGTAAGGAAGAGCTTCCAGATGATCAACATTCGCCTTTCTTCTCTTCACTCCAGTCAGCATCTTCGGTCCAGTCACTTCGACAAAAGCCTCATTTACCTTCTTCAAAACAACACAATACTTTCCAGTCTCTCTTCCAGCAATCTTCATGCACACTCTTCCGATTTCAAATGTTCCCATATTCTCACCTAACTAAATTGTTTTCTTGCTTTATCCTTAAATAGCTCTCTCGTGCAACTTCCGCACAGATATCCTCCATAAGGTCTGGTCGGTCTCCTTTCAGACTTGGACAATTTCCTCACTTCGCTCTGGGTTAATTTTTTCATCCCGTGAAGCTCAGCTCCACATACTGCGCATCTGTGAGTTCCAGTCTTCTCTCTCTTGAATCTCAAAAATGTTTTATTCCCTGGTGTCCTTCTTTTAAATTTCTTAACCATAGTCAATCTCCATCAGTTTTCTTATAACCCATCCGACTGCGAACGACACGAAGATGTACCAATACAGCCAGTTCAAATCAGCTCCGATGAACGGAATACTGAACGGGAGTTTTGCAACTGGAATTCCTTTGTACGTCACTTCGTATGTGTGTCTCAGCCATGGTAAAAACAAACTGATTATAACAATAGAAATAATCAAAGTCTTAAACGTTACCTTCATGTATTGGCTGTTCGCCTTCATCATCTCACTAAGATGTTTGTTCGCATCTTCTTTTCTGTTTTCTTTCTGCGCTGCAGTCAGAAGCTCCCTTGTCTCCTCCATCTTGTTTTTAATTTCCTTCACAAGATTTTTGTTCACAAACAATCTATTTACAACAAGCAAAAGAACAGTCAAGAAGCTTGAGATTACAAGCAATGATATGTGCGGCTGCAAAGAAAACAGAGGGAAGAATACTGCGTTGAAAACTCCAATCAATTCTTCAAACACCATTTCATTCACCTAAAATCTTTCTCACAATAGGATGAGCCTCATCCAATCTCTGGTTGCTCAGCTCCTCATAATAATTATAGATTATCATTACAGTCAAAAGTATTCCTGTCCCTGTTCCGATAGCTCCGGTGAAATCGGCCAAAGCAGCTAACAGCCCGACTGCCAATCCACCTAACACAGCCAGAGGAGGAATGTATTTTGCCAAAACCTGTTCCATGCTTTTCTTGTCGCTTCTGTACCCAGGTATGTGCATTCCAGTGTTTTCAATCTGTTCAGCAACCGATGCCGAATCCATTCCTGAAGTGCTTACCCAGAAAACTGAAAACAACATAGCTGCGCCTGATAAAAACAGAAGATACGTTATCGCCCTGACAATCTCACCCTGCGTCAACACTCCAGTGACCAATTCTCCAATTAAATTTCTTGGCGAACTTAGATAGTAGACTATATTGTAGCTGTTCGAACCAAGGACAACTTGATTTGAGGAATCATAGCATGCGAAAGGACCGCAGACCAGGTCATTTCCAACTGGAACAGCTCCTACCCTTCCCAGCAGCTGCATGTTTGCAATCAGCGCCGCTGCCAATATCACTGGGATGTTGCTTGTGTATAGAAGCTTCAATGACCAGTTCCTTCCAAATCCTCTCATCGTCGCCATGGACAACGGAATATCAATTCTTATTCCTTGGATATAGATGACAACTAAAAATACGACGATGGTTGCGATGATTGGAAGAATTGGAATGATAAGAGTAGTGAAAGGTGCGGCAGTGAACAAATCAGTCAAGAATCCCCACATCAATCCTGCAGGCGGATTACCTGGGCTTGGCAGACAAGTTGCCAGCTGTCCTGGAAGACATGTAGTTGACAGCGGAGAAAATATTCTTACAAAAATTTGGCTTCCTACTCCAGCCGCAATGAACAAGCTAATTCCCGATCCGAATCCCCATTTGCTGACAACTTCATCCAATAAAATTGCAACTACACCGCCCATCGCCAACTGGATTATTACGATTATGAATACTGGCATTCCAGGAGCGACAGGAACTGCTCCGGCAATCACATATGCAAAACCTTCGATGAAAGCAAGAATAATTGCCAAAAATTTGTCCCAAGTCTGGAATTTTGATCTGCTTTCAGGTTTTGACATGTCCCAGTTTATAATTTTCGATCCGACCAGAAGCTGCAGGAGAATACCAGCTGTGACTATCGGTCCGATACCTAACGTCATCAGGCTTCCGAACCTAGAGCCTAGAACAATTTCCAAAAAAGTCAACTGAGGATTCTCGCTTCTTGTCACTCCAAAAGCAGTGATGTTTGACAGAAGCAGATATGCAACAAGAGCGATTCCAGTCCACATCAGCCTCGTGTTGAAGCTCTGCTTGTACGTCGGCTTCTCCACGCTTGGCAGGAATTTCGCAATCTTATCGATTATTCCTTTCTTCTCTTCTGTTTGCTCATCCAATTTTGATCGCCTTTCCGCCGGCGTTCTCTAATTTCTTTATCGCTGATTTGGAGAATAACTTTGCTTGCAAAATTAGCGGCTGAGAAACTTTTCCTCCACCCAAAACTTTTTCAAACCCCAGCTTCATGACATCGATTTTTATCTTGTCATCCTCTTTGACAGCCAGCTTGTTTTTCAAAAGTTCTTCTGCGATAGAATCCAACTTTCTCAGATTGATCGCACGGATTTCCTTTACTGCAGATGGCGGCCTCTTGAATCCATGTTTTCCGAAAATTCTCTCTTCGCTTTGAACTGTCAAACTCCACTTGTGCTTGTGCATTCCTGCTTTTCCTCTTCCACCTCTGTTTCCAGCCCCTCTCGCTTTTTTATGGCTTCCAGTTCCATAACTTCTATGTCCCCTGAATTTCCTGACTTTTTTTTCTCTTCTAACTGTCATCTATATCATCCTCTCCAGAAGTTCGTTGATTTCCTTTCCTCTATATCCCAAATCTCCCTTTGGAAAATGTTCCCTTGTAGATCTGAATCCTTTCGAAGGCGGAGTTAATCTCAACACTGGTTTCAACTTCTCAAAATCTTTCAATTTTTTTCCTTTAATCAATTCATCAGCAAATTTTTCAAAAGAATCAAATCCTGTAGCTTCCTTCAAAGATTTTCCATCGACTTTCTTATTCCCAATCAACCTCAACCTTTTTTCCAAAACTTTTATCAGAGTCTCCTTGTCAACTTCTCCCCACGTGATGAAATCTCTTACATGATTCAGCATTCCTTTATAGTCAGGATTCTCAGGAATCAGCACGCAATTGTTCGGAGCGTTCAATCTCAGCATTATTAGAGTATCTCCCGCATCCCTGTTCACATTCACAGTCCCGCTGATTCTTATTACCGCAAACATCTAATCTCCCCTCTCATAAACATAAAGTTTTTTCAAAGCATCATAGATAGCCGAAATCAAATTAATTCTTGCCGAAGTATTTCCAAAGGTCTTCACCCAGATGTCTTTTATTCCTGCAAGTTTGAAAATTTTCTTCGACTGGTCGTCTGCGACAAGACCCACACCTTTAGGCGCTGGCATCAGCCGGACTTTCACAGAGCCGCAATGCCCTTCAGTCTTGAACGGAATCGTGTGAAGCTGCCCGCATCCGCACTCCCAGTGACCGCATCCTCTCTTTATCCTCATTATCTTGAGTTTCGCTTTTTTTATCGACTTTTCAATAGAATCTCTTGATTCCAGAGCAGATCCCTTTGCTATACCAATCAACCCATCCTCATTTCCAACAACCATGAACGCATTTGTAGTGAATCTTCTACCGGACTTGTGCATCGTGGCAGTGATCTTCACAGGAATCCTTTGAATCCCTCCACCTTTTCCAGCCCTCCCGCCTATAAGGATCAATTCATTTTTCATATTCGGAACCAGCGTATCGACAATCTCAGATTCTTTTATCAGAGTCCCCGAGTTCAAAATATCATCAATGTCTGTAATTTTTTTCTCGAGAACTTCCTTTCCCAACCTGGTCTTCGGAATCCATTTTGCCAGGGCTTCCTCTCTCTTCAATCTTTCCATTTCTTCCAAATTTGGCCTCTCATACCTTCTTCTTCTTTGCATCAAATCTTCCCCTTGATTTTTTCAAACTCCTGCGGGAGCTCTTTGAATTTCTCCTGGTATTTGGAGATGTGCGTCCCCTTTATCCTGTCTTCAGGAGGAAGGATCTCTTCGCTGACAGGAATCTTCAATCCTCCGTCAATAGCTCCCTTCACAACTGCGTATATTCTGTTTCCTTTTGTAGAAGCATACAAGCCAGAATCTAGAACGACTTCCTTCACACCTTTCTTTTCAGCTTTCTTCGCGATAATCATTCCAGTCAGATACGAAGCTGGCAGATTGTCAGTTGAAAATTTCCATCCCAGCTTCTTCAATTCCTGTGAACTCGCAGAAACCAAAGTCTTGTCGCCGACTTTTTCAAAAGTAACTATCTGTGCAGTGATGTAGTTAGAGCTTCTCCTCACAACCAGCCTAGGAATTTTCGACGTCAGCAGCTTCAATCTGTTTGTATAATCAGTTTTTCCAAGCCTTCTCCTCTTGAACGGCATAGTGTAAGTTGGCGTGTGCTTCATTTTTTCTTCACCAATCCGTGCTGTTCGAGATAAATTCTCATGTGGCTTCTGCTTCTGAAAGTGCCACCTTTTATCAGCATATACAGTTTCCTGTAATTCTGGTTGTCTATCTGCTTCGAGCTCCTCAATTCCTTCAGCATCCTTCTCAACGGCCTGACAGTAGAAATCCACTTTCTTTTCGCAGTGACAATCGAGTGCTTGCTTCCTTTTCTGCTCCCTCTCCTCTTTCTTTTCTCTTTCACTTTAACTCTCTTGATTTTTCCAGGCAAAACTTTTATGTATCCTTTCTTTATGAATTTCCTGATGTCGTTCTTGGTTATGGCCGTATCCAATTCTTTTTTCTGGTTCGGGTCCAGCCAAACTTTAGATTCCCCGACTTTCAAAATTGACGCTGCCAATCTTTTTTGCAAACCGCTCATTTGTTCAACACCCTTATTTTCTTTTCTTCAGCCTCTTTCAAAATGACAATCCTCTTCTTCTTTCCGATAGTATGTGAAATTCTCGCCGCATCTTTTTCCGGATTTATTTTCAGCATGTCTTTAATGTTTGAAACAAAAACTTCTTTCAGTCCAGATGGATGAAGTCCTTTCAAATTCTTCGGGCTTCCCCAGCCAGGATTTGGATGGAACCCTTTTCCCTTCTCTTTTCTTCTTAATTTGGAATGAACTCCTCTCGGTTTCCTCCACTTCATCCCTATTCTCTTGTATGCGTGGGCTGAAGATCTCAAAAATTTCGGTTTCTTTCTTGGGTTCATTCACTCACCTTTTTGCGTGATGTATATTCCGTCTTGAAAGACTTTCTTATCAAAACCAACAATTCTCGTCGCCTGTTCTATGTTAGCAGCAGTCTGCGAGACTTCCTCTAATTTAATCCCGGACACAGATATCTCCTGCCCTTCAAGTTTAACCTGGGTTTCTCCGATTATTTTCGCAACTCTCGAAGTCCTTTCGCCCAAAAAATTCTGTATAATCACTTTTTCTTTTTCCACTTTCACAGTTATCGGGAAGTGCGAATAAATAACCTTCAACTTATATACGAATCCTCTAGTCACTCCGTCAATCATATTTTTGACATGGGCAATCGAAGTTCCTATCTTGGCTTTGACTTTCCTTCTCTCATTTTCAGAAGAAATCTTCAGCTTGTTCTCCACTTTTTCAATCTTCGAACATTTTTCAAGTTCCAATTTTCTGTCCAGCTTTCCTTTTGATCCGGAAACGCTGACAGTATGGTTGGAAATTTCAACATTTATTCCGTCAGGAATTATAATTTCTTTGGAATACATAAGAACCACTCAATAGATGAACGCAATCAGCTTTCCTCCGACGTGCAATTCTTCAGCCTTCTTGTGATTTATTATTCCTTTCGGGGTTGTCAGGATCAGCATACCAAATTCCCTAGCAGGAAGAAACCTCTTCTCCCACTTTTCAAATTCGTCTATCTTCGTGGAATATCTGGGCTTTATGACATTCGCGTTGATGATTTTTCCCTTGAGTTCGATTTTGAACTTTCCCGATTTTCCATCGTCAATAAACTCGAAAGTCCCGATGTATCCGTTCTCTTGGAAAAGCTTCAGGACTTCTTTTACCTCTTTAGACGCACGAGTAACACATTCCCTCTTCCCCACTTTCTCGGCATTTTTGAGCACTGCTAATGCGTCTGCTAAAGTATCTTGCAACATCTCGACACCTAATATAGTAAAGGATTATTTTGATTTAAAAAGCTTAAAAGGATTCGTTTTTGTCCCGTTTTCAGTATTTCGGGAAAAGTGCGGCCGCCGGGATTCGAACCCGGGTCACAAGCTTGGAAGGCTCGCATCTTAGCCACTGGACCACGGCCGCCTAACTACCTTTTAATAGTTTGTTCTAAATATAAAAAACATGCAAATAAGAAATGATTTGCGATTCAATCCAGATGATTTTAATCATATAGATTTTTCTCCAGAATATGGATCACTCGTTCAGAGAATCGAATATAAACTCATAAATCAAGTGGAGTGCCCTCCTCAATACAATCATTCATTTGTAATCGGCTGGACAGTCCCAGGCTCAGACGTCTCGTTCAAGAACATGGATTTCTATTTTGATGTCGGCCAGCACGAAACTCTTCATCATCACCCTTCCATTGTTGCACTAGGAAATTATGTCGCTGAGGAACATGCTACGAGAACATTAGACTGGGAACTTAAGGGCATGGGTTACGACACTCGTTCAGTTCCATATGTAGCAAGCTATAGAGTCCATGTCAATCATGGTTAGGCTTTATCCAATTCCCTTCTGACAAAACTAATTTCTTTCTTGCTCCGCCTTTTTACCTTCGGTCTTTCCATTTCTACTTTCGGCTCTTCCCTAGGAATCTCTATTTCCCCAGCAGGAACATTCGCGGATATCGATTCTCTCAACTTGTCCATCTCTTCATCCTTGTCGTATTTCAGATGCCTCCAGCTCCCAAGCTGAAGCTCGTCCCCTGTGAATCTGGGAATGACATGATAATGCAAATGTGGAATTACCTGTCCAGCGACTTTGCCGTTGTTTTGGACTATGTTCAATCCTTCAGCTTTAGTTCCGACAATTACAGCTTCCCCAACTCTCTTCACCACTCCCATGAAATGCTTAAAGTCATGTTCAGGAATGTCTGATAGATCTGGGTAATGCTTTTTAGGAATGACAAGCACATGGCCCTTGTTTGAAGGATTTATATCTAAGAACGCCAGGACTTCTCCATCTTGATAGACTACTTTGGCAGGGATTTTCCCAAGAGCTATCTGGCAGAATATGCAGTCCTTTTGCTCCATAGGATTAATTTAAACTCCCAGAATTTAATACTGCCTCTAAGATAATTTTTTATACCTTCAAGAATCAAAGATTTAAAGCTTTTTATCTGTTTGCACCTTAAATAATATTTCAACAAATGGTGTCGGAATGGTAAAGGACTATCATCCTGGACGTGGAGCACGTTCATTTTGGCCCAGGAAAAGGGCGAAGAGGATTTATCCAGTCGTATCTACATATCCAGCATCTGACAAAGCCAAGATAATGGGATTTGCCGGCTACAAAACTGCCATGACTCATGCCATTATTGTCGATAATAAAAAGACTTCTCTGACTTCTGGCCAAGAAATCTCAGTCCCTGTCACAATTTTGGAATGCCCTCCGATAAAAATTGCCGGTTTCCGTGCCTACAAAGACACCACTAATGGTTTGAAAATTTTAGGAGAAGTTTGGTCTAAAGATCTTCCTAAAGAGCTCGAAAGAAAAGTGAAAATCAAAACTGTCAAGACAGAAGAGATGCTGAAGAAGCTCGAGCCTGAAATAAATAAAATTGTAAAGCTGAGAGCGATTGCGGTCACTCAGCCAAAACTTGCCGGAATCGGGAAGAAAACCCCTGAAATTTTTGAAATTGAAATCGGTGGAAAGGACTTGAAAGAAAAATTCGAGTTCGCCAAGAATATTTTAGGAAAAGAAGTCAAGGCAGCGGAAATTTTCAAGGAAGGGGAATTCATAGATGTTAGTTCTGTCTCGAAAGGGAAAGGGATGGCAGGAGTAGTAAAAAGATTTGGAGTAAGAATTCAGAACAGGCATGCCAGAAAGAAATTAAGGCATATAGGAACTCTCGGTCCTCAGACTCCAAGAAAAGTCAGGCCAACAGTTCCACAAGCCGGACAATTGGGCTTTCAGACAAGGACTGAATTGAACAAGAGAGTGATAAAAATCGGCGACGACGGAAAGAAAATCACTCCATCTTCAGGCTTCCACAAGTACGGTGTCATCAAAAGCGATTACATAGTTTTAGAAGGTTCTGTCCCAGGTCCGAAGAAGAGGCTGATAAGATTCAGGCCGACTATCAGAGCAGGAAAAGTTAAATTCTTAGCACCAGAATTGAAGGAGATAGTCTGATATGAAAGTAGATGTTTTTGATTTGCACGGGAAATCAGTCGGAAAGATAGAACTTCCTAAAGTTTTCTCGAATGAAGTGAGAGAGGATTTGATCAGAAGAGCTGTCCTTGCGACTTTGAGCAAGATGAGGCAGCCATATGGGACAGACACAGAAGCAGGCCAAAGATCCTCAGCCCACTACCATGGATACAGAAGACACAGATACGCGATGATGAACAAGGAGATGGCAAGGATGCCGAGAATCCATGGAAAAACAGTTCCATTCCTCCAGTGGAGAGTAAGGAACGTTCCGCAAGCAGTCAAAGGAAGAGAAGCCCACCCGCCAAAAGTGGAAAAAATATGGGATCTGAAAATAAACGACAAAGAGAGGCAGAAGGCGATCCAATCAGCAATCGCAGCAACTGCTGTCAAGGAAATTGTTTCCAAAAGAGGTCATAATTTTTCCGGAGAGCTGCCAATCGTAGTCGAGGATAAAATCCAAGAGCTGAAGAAATCAAAAGATGTGGTTGATCTTCTAGTCAAACTTGGTCTTGCAAAAGAACTAGAGAGATTGCAGAAGAAAAAAATAAAAGCCGGAAAAGGAAAGTTGAGGGGAAGGAAATACAAGAGGAAGATCGGGCCGTTGATCGTGATTTCGGAAGACAAAGGAATTTCAAAAGCAGTTAAAAACTTGTCTGGAATAAACACTTGCCGAGTTGAGAATTTGTCAGCAAACTATCTCGCTCCAGGAACTCATGCGGGTAGATTGACAATTTTCACAAAGTCATCTATTGAAAACTTGAGGAAGATTGAGTGAAATGGATCCCTGGAAAATTTTGAAATATCCCTACCTGACTGAGAGATCGATTGCTCTGGTCGAGAATGAGAACAAGATTGTTTTTATTGTTGACAGGAAGTCGAATAAAAAAGAGATCAAGGAAGCTTTTGAGAAAGTCTTCCAGGTGAAAGTGGACAAAGTCAACACAGAGATCCTTTTGAAAGGAGAAAAGAAAGCATTTATCAAGTTGAAACCTGAATTTAAAGCCGGAGATGTGGCTGTTAAATTAGGAATAATATGAGTGGTGTGAATGGGTAAAAGAATAATTCCAAGAGCAAGAGGAAAAGGTGGACCTAGATACAAGACTCCATCGCACAGATTTTTGGGTAGTGTTGACTATTTCCCTTCGATTGGAAAAGGGAATGTCATTGACATAGTCCATGATCCAGGGAGATCCGCTCCGGTTGCGATAATCAAGTTTGAGGATGGAAAAGAGATTCTTCATGTCGCTCCAGAAGGTATCAGCGTCGGAGATTGGATAACTTACCAAGGCGAGCCAGTTGTTGGTAATGTCTGTTCTATATCAAAGATTCCAGAGGGGACGAAGATTTTTGGACTAGAGACTTTTCCAGGAAATGGGCCGAAGCTTTGCAGGAGCAGCGGAGTCTTCGCGACCATAGTCAGCAGGACTGGGGATAAAGTCACTGTTTTATTTCCTTCAGGAAAATCGAAAATTTTCGACGGAAGATGCCGAGCCACTATCGGAATTCCTGCAGGCAGCGGAAGAGTCGAGAAGCCTTGGGTGAAAGGAAGCAAGCATGGATTCCAGATGTGGTCAAGAGGAAAGATATTTCCGAGATCAAAAGGTGTTGCGATGACACCGACAGATCATCCATATGGTGGAAGAAGCAAGAGGCCAAGACCATCGAGAGCTGTCAGCAGAGATGCCCCTCCAGGAGCTAAAGTCGGAGCGATATCTCCAAGAAGAATGGGGAAGAGGAAGGGGAGATAAA
>JAZDPU010000036.1:0-2403 GCA_043797345.1 Candidatus Aenigmatarchaeota archaeon
TGAATTAATTGAGTAGGTTTAACTGGTTGTACTGACTGGACTGCTTTGATCGGCTGAATAAAATTTTTTGACTCTTTTGGAGGTTCTTTTAGCTGAATTACTTCTCTTGGCTTATCATCAATTGGTTTAGGAAGTGTTGGGTTAGGAAGAACTGGTTTAGGGAGCTGTTTTTCTTCTTTTTGACTTTCTTCCAATCTTTTCTTCAACCAATTTTTAATATCTTCTTCCACAATTAATAATTAAAGTTCTTAATAAAAAGAGCTATCTACACTATGCTACGCTACGGATGCAGTCCCTCCGGCATGCCAGCTGATTCTAGGTCTTATGTTAACTGAAAATATTTTCTCCAAATTGTCATCCAGGATTATCGCAGCACCAGGCCACCTTGGAAGCTGGTTGATGTATTTCCACATGTCTTCAAGCAGGTAAGTCTGCATCACAGCATGCAAAGCATCTATATCCGCTTTTGATGTGAGTCTATGCGAGATGACGAGGTCGGTCTGGCTTAGGACGTCCTGATGGATCTTATTCGGCATCTGTGTTATGACGATCATACTTACTCCAGGTTCACGTCCCTGCTTTGCAATCGTAAGAATTGGCGCAGAAGAGACAGTTTCTATGTCTGAAGGCGCGAAATTATGAGCCTCATCTATAACAAGCCAAACTATAGGATATTTCTTACCACTCCCCTTCAAACCTTCAATTTTTGCAACTTCCTCCTCCTTTCTAGCAAGCACACGGTATTGATAAATTTTTCTAGTAAGAATAGCAACAAGAAAATTACGCACGCTCCATGCTTCTGTCGCTCGCAGTCTTGAAACGTCTACAACAGAAATCTGACCAGGCTTTACAATATCGTCAATGTTAATTCCGCGTTCTCCAAACACACCCCACTGGCCTGCGACTGTCAGCATGTTTTCAAGCGCGTCCTTCGCCTCTTTCGAAGTCTCTTTGTCGTCTCTGATTTTCGTGATTATGTCCTCGATAGTGAATTTCTTCCCGCTTTCAATCAGCTCGTTGATATTCTTTTCCAGGCTTATTCCAATCTGATCTGTTCGTTTCAAGTTGAATGCAAGACTCCACTCTTCTGCAGAAAACTCATATGGAAGGATTGAAATTCCTTGATCAATTGGTATGCCAGCTTTGCGAAACTCTTCTTGCTGCTCGAAAGGAACGAAGACTCTGACATTATCAAATCCACGAGGTTCCAGGTCCCAGCCACGGAGCAGTTCGCTCTGCTGATCATTTGACCGCTTCATGCTCCAGAAAATCCCCATTGTGTCAATCATTACCACTGCAACATTCTGGCGAAATTCTTCAGATAGCATCCCAAGTTCTTCGATAATAACTCCTGCAGCATATGACTTTCCAGTCCCGCGTTTTCCAGAAACAAGAATGATATGCGGACGCAAAAGATCCATCAAAACCTTTGTTGTAGTATGTGCATCTTCCCCAGTTCCGACAATATGCTTACCTATGTAACCAACACCTTGCATGCCAAAACGTGCTTGATCTTCCTTTATTCTTCCTACGATTGTTGCAAAAGGTTGATGCTCAACAAATCTTTCTTGTTTCTTTTTATCTTCTTCTTTAACTGCTCCGTAAAGAACCATATAACTTATTTTTGTTTTTAACAAACAAATAGTATTCGTTAATTGTTGATTGTTAATCGTCAATTGCCAACAGGGGAGATCTGCTAGCTTGGTTCAGGCATCCACCTTGGGGTTGTTTGATGCTCGACAAAATGGTGGCAACCCGGGTTCAAATCCCGGTCTCCCCACAGATTAAGATTCAATTAGATGTTATATCGTCTATAGCATAATTCCTCAAGCGTCTTTTCTATCTATTTATATAGCCTAATTCCTTAAGCCTCTTTTCTATCTCACCCGAGATTGAAAAATTAATTTTTCCGAGGAAGAATTGCTTTACATCAACATCGTATCTACAAAAAGCAGCACAATCGCTTGTGTATTTGGTTAATGTAATGTTTACTTTCTGATTCTCGAATCGTGATATATCTAAGAGGAGTGTTTTCTTGGTATAAGATGAATAAACTACATCTTCGAAAATCTTTTCTGAAGAACCATTTTGCATTATGAAAATTGCAATTCTTAAATCTGTGCAAGCACATTCACAATCATCACACTCATTCATAGCAGGAAAATCGGCATATGAACCTTCATATCTGACTCCCAATATAGAGTTTTTATCAACGTTTACATTCTCAAAAAACCAAGCTGAGTTGTTTGCAGAAAAATTTGCATTATAGATTGTGTAATTATTTTCAGATAGATCAAGTTTCTGTAGTTTGAAAAAAGGAATGGAACTCTTTGGAGTGTCAAGCTTCAGTTCTTCTATTTTTCTATCTATCTCGATTTGTGACTTTTCAATTTTTTTGATAAA
>JAZDPU010000037.1:0-9729 GCA_043797345.1 Candidatus Aenigmatarchaeota archaeon
ATTTAAAACTATTTAAGTGTTTCAGTTTTCGATTCTCGCCAGTGGAAGAAACAATTAATACAGCCTTTTCCAACATTATTTTAGAGCAGGTGAAATCTTGTATTCTCAAGAAATCGAGTCATTGATGAAAAATAAGAAACTGAAAATTGGAGATCGAGTTAAGATTTTTAAAGATGGGAAGGAGTTTCAGGGATTTTTGATGCCGAGGATAGAGGTTGGAGACTTGAATTCTGTTGTCATAAAGATGGAAAATGGGTACAACATCGGATTGAAGTATGAGAAAGGAATGAGGATGCAAAAGATTGGAGCTGGAATAAAGTTTGGCGTCATTCCGAAAAAGAAGTTTAACAGAAAACCTGGGCTTCCGAATATTTCTCTCATAGCAACAGGAGGAACAATCGGGACGCATGTGGATTATAAGACAGGCGGGGTGTTCATGGTAAGGACACCTGAAGAAATTGTCGCAACTACCCCTGAGCTGGAGAATATTGTAAACATCAAGACGATGCTCAGGCCGTTTACAGCGGCATCTGAAGATATGACATACAAGCACTGGCAAGAGCTTGCAGAACTGGTAGCAAAGGAGTTGAGCAAAGGCGCCAGAGGAGTGATTGTAACTCATGGGACTGATTATTTGCATTTCACATCAGCTGCTCTTTCTTTCATGCTGAAGAACCTGACGAAGCCTGTTGCGTTGGTTGGAGCGCAGAGGTCTCCTGACAGGGGAAGTTTTGACGGGTCGATGAACTTGATATGTGGTTCTCATTTCACTGGATATTCGGATGTCGGAGAAGTTTGCGTTGTCATGCACGGCACGACCAATGATGATTTTTGTTTTGCTCACAGAGGAACTAAGGTGAGGAAGATGCACACTTCTAGAAGGGATGCATTCAGATCTGTCAATGAGATGCCGATTGCAAAAATTTGGCCGAATGGGAAGATTGAAATCACAAATGAGAATTATAGAAAAGTTGACAGCAAGAAAGTTGTTGCTGACACGAAATTCGAGCCGAAGGTCGCTCTTGTCAAAAGCTACATTGGTTCTGATCCGGAGATTTTGGATTGGTATGTTGATAGAGGATTCAAGGGAATTGTGATCGAGGGAAGCGGACTTGGGCATGTGCCAACTGGAGAAAGTGGGGTGAAAGTCGGGCAGTTCGATTCAAAGATGTCATGGATACCTCATATCAAGAAAGCTGTGGAAAAAGGTGTGGTTGTTGTCATGACTTCCCAGACTCTTTATGGAAGAGTCCACCCGTTTGTGTACAGGAACTTGAGACTGGCTTTTGAAGCAGGAGCAGTTTATGGAGAGGACATGCTGCCTGAAGTCGCATACATAAAACTTGGGCATGTTCTCGGACACACGAAAGATGTGGAGAAGGCAAAGCAATTGATGCTGACAAATCTTGCTGGAGAGATTACGAAAGAAACTGACACGAGAAGTTTTCTGGTGTGAGCATGGATTTCAAGAAATTAGGATTGAAAGCTGGATTGGAGATTCATCAACAGTTAGACACAAAGTATAAACTTTTTTGCAAATCTTCTGCTGCTATGAAAGACAAAGAAATCATCGGGATGATTAAAAGAAAGCAGCATCCGGTTGCTGGAGAGCTGGGAGTCATAGACATCGCGATGATGCACGAGATGATGAGAGACAGGACTTTTCACTATCAATTGTTTCCTCATGAGACGTGCCTGGTTGAAGTTGATGAAGAGCCGCCTCATGAATTGAATCTTGAAGCGCTGGAAGTTGCATTGAAGATTGCATTGATGCTGAACTGCACTATTCCTGACGAGCTGCAGGTGATGAGGAAGAGCATCAGCGACGGAAGCAACACATCTGCTTTTCAAAGGACCATTGTTGTTGGTTTGAACGGATTTTTGAAATATATGGGGAAGAAGGTGGAGATAACTTTCATAAATCTGGAAGAGGATGCTGCCCCGACTGTCTCGGAAGAGAATGGAAATGTGACATTTAGATTATCAAGACTGGGAGTCCCTCTGATTGAGATTGGAACAGGATTGCTTGAAGGATTTGCGCCTGACGAGATTCAAGATATTGCATTCAACATTGGAATGCTGTTGAGGTCGACAGGAAAAGTTAAAAGAGGAATTGGAACGATCAGGCAGGATGTGAACGTGTCGATAAAAGTTGGAGAGAGGACTGAGCTGAAAGGAATGCAGGATCTCTGGTCAATGTCAAAGGCGATTCAGAATGAAATCTCAAGGCAGTTGACGATGAGTGAGATCAGGAATGAGATGAAAAGAAAAGGGAAAGTGAATGAAACTTTTGTCGAGGTCAACTCACTTATCCAGAACACAAAATCAAAAATTTTGAAGAATATGATTGATTCTGGTGCAAATGTTTTCGCGATAAAGCTTCCCGGATTTGCTGGCGTGTTGAAAAGAGAAATATATCCAGGGAAGACTCTTGGAAAAGATTTGGCGGAATATGTAGCTGCATTCGGAGTGAAAGGGATACTGCATTCAGATGAGGATTTGGCAAAATATGCCGCTGTAGAAGATTTTCAGAGAATTAGGGAACATGTGAAAGCAGGGGAAAAAGATGCTGTCATCCTAATCGGCGAGCATAAAGACAAAGGGAAAGTTGCGAAACTTTTGATTGAAAAGATCAATACTTTTCTTGAAAGGCCTGAGAAAGAGACCAGGGCAGTCGGAGATGACGGCCACATCAGATTCAACAGACCTCTCCCAGGAGCTCAGAGGCTGTACCCTGAGACAGACGTAATTCCATTTTCAGTCTCGAAGGAATGGCTGAAAAGATTGAAAAAAGAGTTGCCAGAGCCATGGACGAAGAAATTGGAGAAGTTCAAGGAGATGAAACTTTCGGACGACCTGGCAAAGCAGATTTTAAGATCGGAATACCTGGAGTCATTCGAGAAGTTTGTGAAGATGAAAGGAGTCGAGCCGTCATTGGTTGCGAATGTCTTCACTGGCACCCTCAAAGAATTGAGAAGGGAGAACGTGGAGATTTCGAACTTGGCAGATAACAATTTTGAGGAAGTCTTTGAAGCGATTTCTTCCAAGAAGATTATGAAAGAGGCACTTCCTGAGGTATTGAAATATCTGGCTGAAAATCCCACTCACTCCGTCACGAATGCAATTGGAAAATTGAATCTTAAAACACTTTCTAAAGGTGAACTTGAAAAGATTGTGAAAGAAGTTGCCAGCCAACCAAACATCCAGTTCGACAAGGCAGTCGGATTGGTGATGAGTCAGGTGAGAGGAAGAGCTGATCCGCAGGAAGTCATCAGGTTAGTGAAAAAGTTTAAGTAAATTAATTTGGAATGAATAATGATGAAAATAAGTTTTGGCGGAATTGAAACTGAGCCTGAGAAATCTAAGATTTGGGTCTTTGGAGTTCCGTTTGACGGGACTAGCTCTTATAGAAAAGGGGCCAGAAATGGGCCGGAAGCGATAAGAAAAGCTTCTTCAGAGACTGAAGTTTATGATATTGAAACTGGAAAGGAAATTTTCTCGAGGCCTGGAATATTTGACGACGGAGACATTGCTGTTGAAGACTCGAAAGATGTCAGAAGTTCTGTCAAGAAAAAAGTTCAAGACATTATTTCAAAAGGAAAAGTTCCTCTCATGCTAGGAGGAGAGCATATTATCACTGCTGGAGCTGTGGAGGCTATAAAAGACAAATTCGGTGATGTCGCTGTGGTTAGTTTTGATGCGCATGGGGATTTGAGAGATAAATGGTATGATGAAGGATTGGACATGTCTAAGGACAGCCATGCGTGTGTGATGAGACGGGTGATTGAGATTGTAGGAAAGGAAAATTTGATTGAATTGGGGGTGAGAGAGGTTTCAAAAGAGGAGATGGAACAATTCAAAACTGTCATGATTACTAGTCTGGAAATAAAAAAGAATTTGGAGGAAGTCAAGAAAATGTTGGAAAGTTTTGTTAAGAACAAAAATGTTTATCTGAGTGTTGATATTGACGCTTTCGATGTGCCTGGAACTGGGACTCCGCAACCTGGCGGAATTGATTATTACGATTTCTTGGAGCTGGTTTCTTCTATCAAAAATACCAAGAAAATTGTTGGTTTAGATCTTACAGAAGTTGCTCCAGTACAAGATAGTAATTATACAGAAGCTTTTGCCGCTAAATTGATTTTCCAAACTATTGCAATCTTAGAAACAAAAATCTAGTTTTGACCGGTTATTCCTATGACTGGGAAGACGTAATTCACAAAGCAGAGAGCAACTAAAGCACTTCCAAATTTCTTTTTCGGAACGAAGCTCTTCGTAACCACTCTTATGTCCTTCATCCCGAATTGGTCTGAATATCCGTTTTCATACATCTCTCGAAGGCTCGCTTTTAAACTGTCAACACACTCTTCTTCTTTCCCTGATCCATGGTATTCGCAAACTAATCCGCCGTATTTTTTTCCTGTATTTTTGTCGAAAAGCCAGCCGAATATTACTCCAGCTGTGACTCTTTCGCCCTTATTTCCAGTGGCATTTGCCATTATCGACTCTAAAACAGATCCATGTACGAGCTTGTCTTGAGGTGGTTTCTGAATTTCAGTTGCAATGCCGGGTAAAATAGAAGAATATACCATAATGTTGCATCTTTCGATTCCAGCTTCCTTCAAAGCCAGGTGGTAAGATCCAGCATGGACTGTTATGTCGCTCTCGCCCACGCCAGTCGTGATGAAAAAATCTTTTGGAATTCTGTTAGAAGTTACTATTTCCAATTCCTGAGTTGTGCCTTCTTTCAGCAATAATTTTTGAGAATTTTTGTTCATGTTTTTCTGCCTTATACATTTTTTAAGAAATTTAATGGTAAATTATAAAACAGATTATAAGAAAATGTCGCATTCCCTGGGAAATTTTTGATTGAAGAGATGGAATCAAATGAATGATGAATTAACATTTTAACTATTCGTGCTGCTCCTGTTGTTAATTAACTAATTGTGTTCGGTTATATTTAAACATTTATAGTTTTTTTCACATATTTTTTTAAAAAATTTTTCAATAATTTTTTTCTGCAAATAAAAAATTTGTGCTCGCGTCAGAAATGTTTACAGGAATTTTTTTCCCTAAAATGTTTTTTTTAGATTCAAGAAAAACATATTTGTAAGCGAAATTTTTACCCATGAATCCTTTTTCAACCTTTTCCGAGACAAATATTTCACCTTTCCATCCAATCCATCGGTTGTTTCTTTCCAAAGAAATTTTTCTTGCGATTTTGTTTATTTTTTGGCTGCGTTTGTTGATAGTTTTTCGGTCTATTTGCTCCATTTTTGCAGCTTCAGTCCCCATCCTTGGCCAAAATCTGGAGATGAAAGTTACGTCAGGCTTGATTTTTTTGATTAAATCGAGGGTTTTTTCAAAGTCCTTGTCAGACTCGGTTGGATAGCCTATGATAATGTCAGTTGAGAGAGTAAGTTCAGGAATTTCTTGTTTGAATGAATCTACAAAACTAAGGAAATCCTTAACAGAATACCCTCTCCTCATAGACTTCAAAACACTGTCGCTTCCCGACTGGACTGGTAGATGAAGGAACTTGAAGATTTTCTCGTCTTTGAAAGCAGAGATTAGCCTTGGAAGGAACTTCTTGAGATGAAGTGGGTTCATCATGCCGACTCTAACAAAAAAATCTCCGTCAATCTTTCTGATTTGTTCAAGCAAAATGGCAAGGTTTGTTCCTTTGTCAATTCCGTAGCAAGAGTTGTCTTGTGAAGTGAGCCAAATCTCTTTGAATCCTGAATTTTTGGCATTCCTTACCTGGTTTAATATCGAATCTGGAGGGTAGCTTAACAATTCGCCTCTGGCTAATTTTGTCTGGCAGAAAGTGCATTTTGAATTGCAACCATTCAAAATCTGGATGATGTTGATGAATTTGTAAGTGAAGATTTTTGGAAGAATTGTCTTTGGCAAATTGGATGGTTCGAGAATCACGGATTTTTCTCCGTTAAGAGATTTGTTTACTGAATTTAGTATTTCATCAATTGAATTAGGGGCTATGAGGCTTGCTTGTGGATTGATTTTTTCTAAAAGAGTCCTTTCGGTGTTGGCCATGCAGCCTGCCACAATAAGTGGTTTTCCAGTCTTTGCCAGATTTTTGATTCTATGGATCATTCTCTGCTCAGTCGGAGTCTTTACGATGCATGTATTGATGATGTTCAGATCAGAATCTTCCTGTGAATCCACAATCTGAAAACCATTTTTTTGAAGAATACCTGCCATTATTTCGGAATCTGACAGATTGGCTGAACAGCCGTGAGTCTCGATAAAAATCTTGGACATAGTAAAACTATATACAATAAAAATCTTAAGTTTAGATTATGTCAGTTAGATTCGGCCAGTTGATTAGGAGTGGTGGCATTCCTGGAGAACCCCAGGGATCTGCTTATCTTAACCTCGTTGGACTAATAACCAAATTGTTCGGATATAGAAAGGAAGAGTTTACTTATGAAGGTAATAGAGTTATGGAAACAGCTTCTCACTATAGTGCCGATCCTTCGACTGTCAGAAAAATATTCAGAGAGTATGGAGGCAGATTAGCAAGACGCCTTCAGTATTGGCAACCAGATTTAGATCAGTTGCTTAGGATTTCTGATAGATACGATTTAGTTGAGAAAAAATATTTGGAAGTTGCAAGACAAAGTCTGACAAAAGGAATGGAACTATTATATAAAGGATATTGCCAACGAGGAATAGATCTTCTTAAGGCAAAAGTTTTTCCTCCATTAGACCATTTAGCAAAATATTTTTCTGCTCCAAAGTCCTATTCTGAACAGATTACTCCAACACCAAAAAAAGAAAGTGGCACTAGCATAGTCAAAGTAGTCCCGATGATTGCGATCCTAGGATTCTTCTCCATATTCCTTTATTCGATGGGCCCAAACACTACTGGACAAGCATTCGCAATCTCAGGATTTAATCTGTATGTCACCGCTTTATTTACCTTCATAACTCTCGCAGCCTTGTATTTGATCTACAAGATGTAGTCACTTTGTGTGAATTTCTACGACATCCAAATCGTTTAATTTGAAATCCAGTCCGACCTTCTGCCCGCTGAATTGAGAATTGTTGAACACACGGGCGAAATTAAAAGTTTTGAGAAAATCCTTGTGGATCGATCTAGCCACGTCTTTAACAGTTGTGTCCTTTGGAAGAGTGACTGGAGGAACGACTTTCTCTTTTCCTGGAGATTTTGTATAAACTCTGATTAATCCTAATCGGTACCAAATCTCATCTTTCAGCTTGTTCATTCCGATTTTTGCAATTGCAGAGATGTTGATCATTCCCAGGCGAGTCTTTCCTTCGGCCTTGTTCAAAACCCAAATTATGTCTTTATTTCCGACTTTATTCTTCTTGATTATTTCATTCAGTTCTTCTATCTGCTTGTCGACAGGCTGATCCCCGTCAAGCAAAACTATGATTTCATCGCATGTCTGAAGCAAGGAAGTGAACTCTGAATCGAATGTAGAAGGAATCTCAATCAATTGTATTAAAACATCACCGTAGTTCATCATCCCGACTACAGGCTGTTTGGTTGTATAAGGATAATCTGCGATCTCCGCATCAACATTTGTGAGAGCTTTGAGCAAGGTGCTTTTCCCTGAATTTGTCAATCCGATAACGCAGACCTGAGCTGCACCTTCTTTCTTTATTGAGGATTTCTGTTTGGAGGAAGACTTTCCTTTCTTTGATTCTTTTTTCAATTTCTTCAGACGATGTTTCAACTGAGAAAGAAGATTATGCCCGCCTTTATGTTTGGGAGCAAATTTAATCATTTCTTCCAAAGCTTTGATCTTCTCTTCTTTCGATTTTGCTTCTAGATATCTCTTTTCAGCTACAAAATATTCTGCTCCTGCATTAATCGGAATCCAAATCACCAAGTCCCAGATATGAAATAATTGAAGTTCATTCTTTTATATTCCTAGCTCCGTAGAACACGCATAGGATAAACAGTAATGATGAGATTGGGAAAAGTGTGATGAATCCGTAAGATGATATTATCAGGCCAGATATTGAAAGGTTGATAGTCCTCCCCAGATTGTAGCCTAGGAAAATAATTCCAGTGTCACTTCCGTAACGATTTTTATTGGAGACCAGACTTACGACTCCCTCGCTGGAGCTTATGATTAGGCCGAAGGTTATGCCTATGAGAAAAATGAAAATTGAAATGAAAACTCCTGAGGAAAAAGGTAAAATAAAAAGCAAGACTGGGTATGATAAGCTTAGAATCAAGGATTTTCTGATTGATATTTTTCTAAAGACGAATGTAGAAAAGCCAGCGATGATACATTGGATGCCCAGAATAAACCCAATCAAATCCGGGGTGAATCCTTTTTGAGAAAGAAAGAGCGGAAAAATGTATGAGGTGGCAAATCCGTCAGCCAATCCCATGATGAGATAAAATATCATGAATTTTTTGAATGAAGAGGTCTTTTTTAAGAAATTGAGAGAGGAGAAGGCTTTCTTGAAGCTGCCTCCATTATTTTTCGGACTTTTGATAAAAATGGGTATTGGGATTATTAGCAATCCCATGATGAAGACGGCAAGAATGGAATTTGAAAAAAATAGATAAGATAGAAGTAGACCAGAAATCAGAATTCCGACGGCGGAAAAGATATTGTCATAAACTCTCATCAATATCAATCCGTATCTTTTGTCTTTCGAATGATCCATCATGATAGGGCGGTTGATCGACCATATGGATGCATCTTTCACGACTTCAGTAAGTTTTCCAGCAAGGAACTGGAGAGGGGTGAAGGCAAAATAATAGACGATTGAACTAACGGCAGTGGCAATTCCATGTAGCAATAAAAATTTTCTTCTTCCGAAATGATCGGAGAGTGTGGCGAAGAGAATCCTTAAAATTTGGAAAGTGAATGGCAGTATTCCGAATATAAAACCGATTGTAATGATGTTAATTTTCCTCTCTACCATCATTAATGGAAGGATGATGTAGAGGATTCCTGAAACGAATGAATAGATAGAATGTAGAAATAGAAAATTTCTTATATTTCCCACGGAATCACTTTGATTACTGGAATTTTTTCCCTTCTTTGAGTATTGCCCCTCTGGTCAATCCAATCTTGTTTTTAATCACTCGATAGACTGTATCCGGATCCCTCATCCCTTTCATGGTTATGTCAGCGCCTCTCCCTACACCAGCCACATGAACAGTCCCGAAATTGAATATCCTTCCTACAATTCCTTTTTCCACCCTCACGTCAGCAACGCTCTGGTAAGGAACGCTGATTCTTTTTTTCCTCAATATTCCTTCAACTTTTATCACTTCATTGTTTGTGACGATGTAATGCCTGATCATTCTCTCAATAGTCGGCTCTTCGATTAGGAATGTTATAGCGACGAGAAAACCGAAAGCAACCATCGTTGATTGGAATTCATGAACTGTCCTTGGAAAAAGAGAAAATGTGATGTCAAATTTTATCCACACTAAAAAGAAAAGAATCAGGACCAAAGTCAAAAGAACATAATTTCCCATATAAGAAAGTCTGGAAGTCTTGTAGATGATTCCTTTTCAGGCAGTTTCATATTTTTCCCGCGTCGAGCCAATCATGAGACATGATGTATCCAAAAAGTTTCCCTTCTTTTGCCAATGAAGAGAAGATGTCTGTCTCTAAACCTATTTTGGGCTTTTGAGGATAATAATGAAATATTGTTGGCTCGATTAAGAATATGCCAGCGTTAATCAGATAGGTTGAAGAGATTTTTGGT
>JAZDPU010000038.1:0-13722 GCA_043797345.1 Candidatus Aenigmatarchaeota archaeon
TCTTTGATTTCATTGAACATTTGCTGCAAAGTAGCTGAAAGCTCTTCCAATGTTTTGAGTTGTTTCTCGCTGATCTCTTTCTTCTGGCTGGCATCTTGCAGTTTCTGCTTGAACTCTGCTATCTTGAGCTGCTTTTGCTGGATGAGAAGGTTTTTCCTCTCTTCAGAAAGTCTGGTGTCGCAAACTGGGCAAAGGCCTTCAGACGAGTTGATGTAATTTATCACTTCTGACAAATCTTTTATTTTCATGTTCAATTCTTGGAATTCAGAAATAATTTTTTCATAGCTCCTCTTTTTTTCATCCAATTGCCTCGAGGGATTGTCTCCTGTTTTTTCCCTTAATTCATCGAACCTCAGCTTCAATTCCAATTTTCCCTGAATTTCCTTCTCCAAAACAAGTATCTTTTCTTTTTTCAAGAATTCTATCTTCCCCTTGGATTCGTTCACAGACGAAGCAGTTTTTTCGTAAATCTGCCTTTTTTCTTTCAACGATTTTTCCAAAGATTCCAACTTGGATTTCATTTCTTCGAGTGTTTTTTCTATCTCCTCTTTTGATTTTC
This sequence comes from Candidatus Aenigmatarchaeota archaeon, assembly GCA_043797345.1. Taxonomy (GTDB): domain Archaea; phylum Aenigmatarchaeota; class Aenigmatarchaeia; order CG10238-14; family SCSR01; genus JAGVVV01. The sequence continues at coordinate 560 of JAZDPU010000038.1, forward strand.
CTTTCAGATTGTCTTGCATGGAAACAAGCGATTTCTTCGTCTCCTCTATCAAAGAATCTACATTACTCTGCTCTCGTTTGGCAAGTTCCCAGCTCTCCTTGACAGATTCAAGCTGTTTCAGCTCGACTTCCATCTCCGATTTATCCTGAGATATTTTCAAAAGCTCCTGGGAAATTGATTCTTTTTGCTCAATCGCTTGTGTGAGAGAATTCTTAATTTCAAAGACTATTTTTTCTATTTCTTTTGCGTCGTTCTGGTCAACAAGAATCTGTCTAGCTGACTTCCTCTCAGCTATCTTATTTGCCAGGCTGACCGACGACGATCTCGCCTTCTCAAACTTGTCTATCGACAGAAGTTCATCAATCTTCTTCATCCTCTGCCCTTTCGGAATTGTCAGGAAATAATCGATCGCATTTTGCTCCGAATAAATGGCCTTGCTGAAGAGTTCATAGTTCACTTTCAGGCATTTCTCAACTACCTCAGTCACTCTCTGGGAGTTCGGAGCTTCGAGAAGTTTTCCATTTTCCCTGATTTCAGAATAAGTAGTACCCTTCCCTTTCTCAATAATTCTTTTCAGAGAGAAAATAGAATCTCCTACTTTGAAGTTGATTTCTACTTCCGCCTCATCTTTCTCTGAAGGCTTTTTCATTATCACATCATCAAGTTTCAGTTTTTTTGTCTGGAGGTTTGGAAAAGTTCCGAAAAAGGCAAAGCAGATAGCATCCATCGTAGATGATTTTCCGCTACCCATCGATCCCAAAAGTGCATTCGTTCCGCCAGAGAAGTTGAACTCTGAGTCCAAGTGAGATCTCCAATTTTTCAGTTTCACGTTTGTTATCATCAAATCACTTCAAAGTTTTTTGCTCTCCCAAGACTATCTGGAAAGATTTGTCAACATCCCCTTCGCTGAGAAGGCCAAAAATCAACTCATCATCAAAACTCTTCCCAAATCCCAACTGATCTAGATTTTTCCTTAATATCTGCTGCCCCATGTCTTCGGCGGAAAATCTGTGCTCTCGGATGTTCCTGAGGAAGTCAATCTTCCTTTCAATCTCTGCCGATTCGGTATCCTTTGAAAAAACTACCAGTGTTTCGTTCTCATATTTCTTCATCAGTTCTTTCAGATCTTGATCGAAGACGTCTTCGTCTTTTCCAGATATTTTTATTTTTATAATTGGCTTCTTGCTATTCTGTTTCAAAAGAATGGTTTTAATTCTTGCCTCGATAGTTTCTTTCAAATCCGTGGAAGCCTCGACTTCTTCATAGTAAAATTTCCTGCTGTTTGTTAAAGGAACGAATTCAGTCCTAATCCCATTCTCAATAATTATTTTATGAACGCCTTTTGGGATTTCAGCCTCTTTCTTCTCCATCTGTGTCATAAGAACGCTTCCTGAAAAAAGAAGAATATTGTTTCCAATCTTCTGCTGAGAATGGCCATGGAGATGCCCATCAATTATCACATCAAAGCCTTTTGGAAGATTTGCTAAATTCAGGGTCGGTGGCTCAAGAGGTGAATATATATAAGGATCGATACTCTGATGTATCATCAGGATGTTTATGCAGTTTGGTATAGGCTGCGGATTCCATTTACTTAGAACATCATAAGCATATCTCTCTGGAACTCCGCTCATCCCATGGACTGCAACTTTCTTCCCATCTTTCTCAAACACTACATAATTCAAATGAAGATGGATGAGAATTCCTGCGTCTTCGAGAGCTTCTACTGCGTTGATCTCTCCTTTTCCTCTCCTTTCGTGCGTTCCGTGAAGAGCGACAACAGGTTGATGATTTATCGACCTTTTAGAAATTTCTTTAATGTTTTTATCTGTGTCTACAAGCTCCATGCCAGTCGAATTTCTGAGAAGGGGCTTCACCATCATCCTTATCGCATTCGCCCAAACACCTGTCTTTGGAACTCTGGAATCAAAAATATCTCCTGGGATGAGAATTAAATCGCAATCCTTTACCAGTTCGAACGCTTCTGATGCATTCTCAAAGCAATCGTCCTCCGTCTCAGAATTGTAGGCATATCCAAAATGCATGTCAGAGAATACGGCTATTTTCATACACTAATTCTATAGAGGAAAAATTATTTATGTTCCAGAATTTCATCCGAGCTCTTTTTGGACTAGAACTAGAGCCTTCCTTTCAATCTCATTATAGATTTCGTCTTCAGTCTTTCCGACCACATCAATCAGAAAAACTCTGTTTTTGTTTGCCTTGTAGAACTCCATCATGTTCTTGTGAAGAAAATGAAGGAAATCAATGTTCACAGCATCCAGTTCTTGGTTGTCTCTCTCTTCTGTTCTACTGATTGCTATCTGTGGAGGCATGAAAAGGAAGAAATAATATGTGTTCTCCATCAGGTTGTTGATGTCATGGTGATCATATGCTTGAAGTAAACTCTTCCTAGGCTCTTTATGCTTGCCGATTTCAGCCCTTGCTTTAGTGAACATCTGCGGCATCGGAGGGCCTGCTTCAAGGATAATTTTTCTGTCCTTTGAGATAAGAATCTCTTGTGCAAGGCTCTTGGTTTTCATGAAAACATTGTTGTCGAATTCGAACGGAGCGTCTATCCCTGTTTTGTAGTGCCTTTCAAGAATAAGCTGATTTCCAATCTCTGGGATTAATTTAAAACCTTGGTTCTGAGCGAGTTTCCCGCTAATGGAAGTTTTGCCAGATCCGGGGAGGCCGATAAATGAAACAATCAATTTGCCCATAGAATTAATTAGAGGTTTAAATATTTGAGTTTTCAACAAGGATGCAAGAATGTAGTGAAAAATGAGTGGTTGCTTTCCAGTCTATTGAACGGATTCTTAGCTTTATCTTTCTAGTTTTCAAAAATTACATTGAGGGTTTCCATGGCTGAACAAGAGGGAATCACAGTAAAGAAAATGGACGATTTTGTAGACTGGTATACTCAGATTGTTCAGAAGGCAGAGTTGGCAGATTACGGTCCTGTCCAAGGAACTATCGCAATGAGGCCGTATGCCTATGCGATCTGGGAGATGATTCAGAAGATATTTGATGAGAAGATAAAGAAGACCGGCCACCTGAACGCTTATTTTCCAACTTTGATTCCTGAGAGTTTCCTGAAGAAGGAGGCCGAGCATTTCAAGGGATTCGATCCGGAAGTCTTCTTCGTCACCCATTCAGGAAGCAACAAACTTGGGGAAAGGCTGGTAGTAAGGCCTACTTCAGAAACCATGATTTACAATTTTTACTCAAAATGGATAAGAAGCTGGAGAGATCTGCCACTCCTGTTGAACCAATGGTGCAATATCCTTAGGGCTGAGATAAAAGCAACTAAACCTTTCATCAGAGGAAGCGAATTTCTCTGGCAGGAGGGCCATACGGCACATGCGACGAAGGAAGAAGCTGACAAAGAGATGCTGTCTATCCTTGACGAGTATGTGGATATTGCAGAAAATTTCCTAGCCATAGCTGTCCTGAAAGGGAAAAAGAGCGAGATTGAAAAGTTCCCTGGAGCTTTGGTGACTACTACCTTTGAAGGAATGATGCCTGATGGTAAAGCTCTCCAGATGGGCACTTCCCACAACCTCGGCCAGAATTTCTCCAAACCCTTTGAAATAAAGTTCTTGGACAAGGACAAGAAAGAGAAATTTGTCTGGACTACTTCGTGGGGAATTTCAACCAGATTGATCGGAGCACTTATCATGACTCATGGGGATGACAAGGGATTGATTTTGCCTCCAAAGATTGCTCCTATTCAGGTGGTGATCGTTCCGGTTTACTACAAAGAGAAAGAGAAGAAAGATGTGATGAAGAAGATAGAAGGTTTGAAAGAAGAGCTGGAAGATTTCAGAGTTCATGTTGATGAGAGGGAAGAGTACACTCCGGGATGGAAGTTTAACGAATGGGAGATGAAAGGAGTCCCATTAAGATTAGAAGTCGGACCGAAAGATGTGGAGAAGAAGCATGTCGTTTTTGTCAGGAGAGATGACAAGAAAAAAACTTTTGTTAAAGACGAGGATGTCGAGAAGGAAGTGAAGGATAATTTAGAATCCATCCAGAAAGGCATGTTCGAGAAATCTAAGAAAGAATTGACGAAGATGACGAATGAAGTTAAGAATTATTTAGAATTCAAGAAAGCTATTGAAAAAGGCGGTTTCATAAAAGCTGGCTGGTGCGGAGATTCCCATTGCGAAGAGCAGATAAAAGTTGAGACTGGAGCAACCATAAGAGTCATTCCATTCAAAAAGGAAACTGGATTTCCCAAATGCGTTTATTGCGACAAACCATCAAAGGAAGCAGCCTATTTCGCTAAGTCTTACTGAGAGATTGGCATTATTACATTCCTGTATAAATACTTCGGAAATTTCTATTTTACTTATGCAGGTTAAAGATTTCATGAAAAGAAATATACTTTTCATCCATCCAGACGACAGCATCAGAAACGCTTCAAAGATGATGACTAAATATGAAATAGGGTCGGTCTTGGTCTTGAACAAAGAAAAGAAACTGCTTGGAATTCTGACTAAGAAAGATATTGTTCGTGCAGCAGCAGAAGGGAGAGACCTAGACAAACTTTTGTCCAAAAGTATTATGAGCAAGGGCATAGTTTTTGTCAAGCCTGACGATTCGCTTGAAGATGCTGCAGATCTGATGATTGATCACAGGATCACGAAACTCCCGATTGAAGATGAAGATGGGAATTTAATTGGTATAATCACATCTAGCGACATTGTCCTGGCAGATTTCAAGTTCGTTAAAATTTTCAAAAAAATGATGGAAGCCAAAAACAAAGATGAGCTTGAAGATATTAATTGGGAAGTTTCGAAGTTCGAATATGATATTTGATGAGAAACTATCAGGCAAGAGTTAAATATATAAATCCACTTATCAAATTTATTTTATCTGCTCCTAGGTGAGTGAATTGAGTAAAATGGAAGAAGAAATGAAACCTGAGATAAGAAAGACAGGAACGACTACTCTTGGAATGATTTGTAGAGAAGCAGTCGTAGTCGCTGCTGAGAAAAAATCTACCCTTGGATATCTAGTAGCTTCGAAGGAATCCGAAAAAATAATCTCTGTAGCAGACCACATTGCCATGACAATAGCAGGGGCGAGCGGAGATGCCCAGGCAATTGGAAAACTAATGAAGGCCGAACTGAAATTGTTCATGATCCAGAACAGCAGAAAGATTTCTGTAAAGGGTGCTGCTTCGCTTTTATCAAATATCTTGCAAGGCGGGAGATGGACTTACATGCCTTACATGGTTCAACTTATTCTTGCTGGTTATGACGAAAACGGTCCGGTTGTGTTTAGTCTTGATGCGATAGGATCGGTTGAAGAAGAGAAAAAGTTCTTTTCGACAGGTTCGGGCTCTCCAATGGCGCTTGGTGTACTTGAAGACGGGTATAGAGAGGGTATGTCTGTGGAAGAAGGAACGAAACTTGCAATCAGGGCAATTCGTTCAGCGATTGAAAGAGACATCGGCTCAGGTGGAAAGGCGATTGATGTTGCTGTAATCTCTAAAGACGGGATCAAATACACCAGACACGACTTCGCAGAAAAGATAATCAAGTAAAATACATTGTTTCTTGTGATTTGAAATGGAAATTCTTGATAAAGTTAAGGCAGCTTTACCTAGCGAATCTCTGAGCAGGGTAGAGGTAGAAGGATCTGAGATCATTGTCTACACCAAAGACAGAGACTGGTTTGTAAAGCATGAGGAAGAAGTGAAGCAAGTAGTTTCACAATTGAAAAAAAGAATTGAGGTCAGGCCTGAGGCTTCTATTTGCCTGGACCAGGAAGCTACAAAAAAGATGATCATGGAGATGGTCCCTCCTGAGGCAAACATTCATGAAATCTATTATGAAGTCGAAAGGAGCCTTGTGATAATTGTCGCGGAAAAGCCGGGTTTAGTGATTGGTAGAGGCGGCGAAACTTTCAGGAAAATCCGAGCTGAAACTTTCTGGGTTCCAAGAATAGAAAGAGTTCCGTCGATCAAATCTGACGTGATAAACGGGATAAGAAATGTCATCCACTCTGAAGTGAAATTCAGGAAAGAGTTTTTGAACAAGATCGGAGAGAAGATTTTCACTGAGAGAAAAACTGGAAGGGATTGGATTAGGGTGATTCCCTTAGGGGGTTTCAGGGAAGTTGGAAGAAGTTGTTTGCTTATAGAAACTCCAAAATCGAAAGTGTTGATTGACTGTGGGATTTCTCCTGGAGGAATTTCAGCAGGGAATGGGTATCCTTACCTGATGACAAAGGAGTTCGACCCGGCTGAGATAGATGCGATAATTCTTTCGCATGCCCATCTCGACCACTGCGGATTCATTTCCTATTTGTACGAATACGGATACCAAGGACCTCTCTACTGCACTACTCCAACTCTGGATCTGTTCGCACTGTTAAACTTGGATTTCATAGATGTTTTTCAAAGAAATGCAATGAATCCAATCTTCACTGCAAAGGGAGTGAAAGAAGCTGTCAGGCATTCCATAACTCTGGATTTTGGAGAGGTCTCTGATGTGGCTCCTGATGTCAGGTTGACTTTGCAGAATGCCGGCCACATTCTCGGTTCAGCTTTGATCCATCTTCACATAGGAGAGGGTTTGCACAACATTGTCTATGCTCTGGACCAAAAATATGGCAGGACTAGTTTGCTGGAACCTGCGTTCACTGATTTCCAGAGGGTGGAGACGCTGATAATGGAATCTACTTATGGTAATCCAGAAGATGTGATGCCTCCTAAGGCGGAAGTTGACAAGCAGTTGATGGACATTGTCAACAAGACTATTGAAAGAGGGGGAAAAGTTTTGATTCCTTCATTCTCAGTTGAAAGATCTCAAGAGCTCATGGCAATTTTAGTCGACCACGGATTTCAATCTCCGGTTTTTCTTGATGGAATGATTTGGGATGCAAATGGAATCTTCACCGCATATCCAGAATATCTTTCAAGGAACATGCAGAACAAGATTTTCAATAACGAGGATCCGTTCAAGAATGAAATTTTCAAAAGAATTGCTTCCTCGCAAGACAGGGAGAAGGCATGGACTGAAGGGCCGTCAGTGATTATTTCCACTTCAGGAATGTTGATGGGTGGTCCTGTGATGGAGCATATCAAGCAATTGGGAGAGGATTCTAAGAACACACTCTTGTTTGTAAGCTTCCAAGCAGAAGGGACTCTGGGAAGAAAAATCCAGAGAGGTTGGAGAGAAATCCCAATAAAAATTGATAACAACAGGACTGCGACCATGAACTTACAGATGGAGACTACGACAATAGAAGGTTTGTCTGGTCACTCGGACAGAAAGCAATTGTTAAATTTCATTGACAGGCTGGGATCCAGACCTGATAAAATATTGTTCTGCCACGGAGAACCTACTAAAGTTGTAGAGCTTGCAAAAACTGTCCACAAACTTTTCAGGGTAGAAACTGCCGCTCCAAGAAACTTGGAAGGCATAAGACTGAAATAATTTTAATACGCGTGTCCCATCCCTATGCCTAATCTATAAACTTCGAACATGTCTACATTGTTGACATTGATATAGGAAGTCAGATAACCTACCTGAAGGTTCGGGGCTAGACCTGCAACAGTTTTTTTGTTTGATGCCCATAAAATCAATGAAAGGAACAGGTGTTTCTCGTCATCCGAATATCCTTTGTCTGAAAATTCTGCCATCCATGCAGTCTTTCCATTTGTGTTGTTTAGAATGACAACAGGAATGTCAGTCTCAAGACCGTTGCTGATGCTCGCGTTCAAAAGAATTCTTTTAGTGCTTCCGTCAATCGGAGATACTTCAATCGGATAATAAGTGTCCCACGGAGGCGGGGTTGGCGGAGCCTGTTTAACGAAAAAATCGTTGAATGTAAACGGGGAATTGAATTTTATTCCGATTCTGCTTGGGAAATCCACATATGATAAAGTGTAATCAGCTTTGTTAATCGTGAAATTCTGCCTTGCTGAAATCAAGGTGTCGGCAGATGAATTGTTGTCTGTGTCGAAATAAACATGGGTGGAGTTGCAAATCCAGAACTTGTATGGAGTGACGTTCAATGTGAAAATACCAAAGTTAGAAACAATGCAGCTGTCAATACCGCCTTCGACAGGAACTGGTTGAAGGGAAATTGTGGAAGTGATCTCTGGGAATGGGACGTTGTAGAAATATTTCCATGGTCCGTAGATCACGTCAGAAGAATTGTCTGGCTTTCTTGGGAAATAATCATAATCCAAAACCCGTTGATGAATTGTTCCAGCTGGTTGAATTCCGAACACAGAATTCTGAGTTGAATCGACCCAATTGCTATTATTGAAATCCACGACCTCGACGATTCCATTTCCAGCTGCCAAGAATTGCCCCAATGAGGAAGCGTAATTTGTCAAATTTCTATATTCATAGATCACTAGAACGTCGGATGTGTGTTTTGGATTTAAAGCATCGTTACACGGATTTATATTATCTAAGGAAGACAAACAGGTTTGAACTGTGATTGGTCTGCCATTGACTTTGAACGTTCCAAACCATGATTCTATCTTTGATTTTATTTCATTCGTGCAGTTGCAGGCGATGATTATCTTCTGTTTGAAAGTCCCTTCAGTCTCAGACCAGCTGATGATGTTTGTGCTTGGTGTAATTTTAAGGAAGAAAAGTTGCAGATTGCTCTCGGAAAAAGAATAGTTGTACAGCATTCCTATCCTATCTATAGTCAGGATTAAATCTCTCCCGTTCATCAAAAGATTCGCCTGATTCCATTTGTTTGTATATGTAAAGCCAGGGAAGAAAACACCCATCGCTACGATTACTGCTATCACTACTGCGATCAGTTCCAATATGCTTACAAATCCTTTCATGTTACCAAATCCCAAAGACCAACTCGCCGAAGCAATTATCATCGAAGGCTACATATCTCCTAACAGAGATGTTAACCGGGGAAGACCTGAAAACAGTAGAGTTTGGTCTGCAATCAACTGGAGGAATGGCACAGTTTCTGCTCAAAATAAGAATTGAAAATTGTCTTTCAGTTCCAATCCATTGTCGTACCTCGGAGAATCCTGCATAGTTCGGAGAGAAACATTTTGAAGACAGAGAAGTGAGTTTTTGTTTGGAAAGAAAGTTTGTAACATTGACTGTCTCATTTGACAGGCCTAGGCGGGTTGGATTTCCGGAAACATACCAGTTTGCAGGACTGCCGACATCGTTGATGAGAAGTTCTGAAATCTGATATGCTTCAGATCTCAACGTCTCAGCCTTGACTTCTCTCGTGTAAGCAGGAACAAGATTGAAAACTGTGAAGAAAACATATGAAACAAATGCTATGAAAATTGTCATTGTCACTATTTGCTCTATATTGAATTGTCCTTTCATCTAAACGCCCAGGAGTTTAAGATAGATCAAAATATAAAAAGCTCCGACTGTGGTGAATGTCATGATCAAGCTGTGCTTGAGACCTGCGAAGAGGGAATTTTCACTTATCTGACCTGCTACTAGACCGGAAGAAAATGAAACGATGATGCTCATCAAAAAAAACAAAGATGTATAATATGAACCAATAGTTGTCGGATCGATTGAAAAAAGATTGCTTGAAATGGCTGCATAACTTCCACACACATTGCAGCTAAAACCACCGCAACTGTTGCATGGATTTACCAACCCAAGCGCGTCGGAACCTCCTGGGATTGCAGAAGCCTGGAAAATAGGAAGCATGAGCTTGTTGATTGCGACCACCATCCCAACGAACAGGAAAGCCAGAGCATACATCAGGACTACATATTGATTTAATAGAGATTTTTTCTCCTTGTCAGCTTCCCCGAGGGTGAGATTGGCATCAGCAACTGCCTCTAGAGTTGAAACTACATCCCCCCCTGAGAAATAGCTCTCCCTAATGATCTTAATTGCCATGCCCATTTCTTTACTTTTTTTCACCCTATATCCAAACTGATCAATCACTCGATTGAAGGGAACACCCCATGAAATCTGATGAGCCATTTTCTTTACCTCGATTGAAAGTCTTCCGTAATCTATTTTACTGTTAGTAATGATTGCCTGATGGAATGGCATGCCTGATCTTAGAGACTCGATCATATCCCTTAGGAAAATTGGAAATTTTTCTTCCATCTCTTTTATGTCCTTGTACAGCTGGTAGCTAAGAAAGAACTGAGGGACAGCGACGATGAAGACAGAAATTATAATCATGTTTCCCAGGACACCTGTTTGATGAGTTAACATAGATCCAATTATCAGAATCGCAGAAATACCTAGAGTTAAGAATAAGAGTTTTCTGCCTTGGGTAATTTCAAATTTCATCAGGACTCACCAGGAACTGCAGATTTGATCAATATGATGAAAGCGGCGGAAATCATCGGCAGGAAAACTACGATGAGAAGAAACTGAAGGATGACAATATTTCCGACATTTGTTGCGCTAATACTGCTGATTATGGATGTTAAGACCGTGAAAAAGATAACTCCTAGAACAATTGAAGTGAGGTAAACTTCGATGTAAAGGGACAGCTGATGGGAGAACTCGTAGAGTCTCCTCTTGTATTCCTCAATGAATGTCTTCGCCTTTTCTTTCAGGAAAATGTCCATATCTCCTCCGCTTTTATTGACAGCCAAAATTCCAAACAGAATTTCTTTCAAGTGCTTTGAAGGAGTCCTTTCGACAGCCCTGTTAAGGGAAGTGTTGATGTCCATTCCGAACATCTCCATGTCGTTGTTTATTGATTTGAACTGGTTGGTTACTTCGCCGAAGCCCGAAAATTTTGAAAACAAGCTGAACACTTTGTTGAGGGGGAGCTTTGTGCTTGAGATTGTTGACAGATACAAAGAGGCGAAGGGAAGCACGCTGTCAATTTTTTTTGCCCTTTCCCTAATCATGACCTTTGGATAGTTGACAAATGCAAGGAAGAATAATATTGTCAAAAATGTAGAGACAGTAAATGCGGAGATGAAGCTGAAGAAGAAGTCCTGGAGAATGAGGCTGAATATGAATGAAAGGAGTGGAAGTTCGAACATGAAAATGACGAAGCTCGTGAAAATTGCAATGCTGAAATATTCCTGAACAGTAGTTCGTAGTTGTGTCTTTTTTAATTCAGCTCTCAGGTCAGTAAAATACGGAGATACCGAATCTCCTACTTGACCGAACAATTTCATGCTTAAACGGGTGTAGAACCCCAATATCTTTCACCTGATATTATCGAAATGATTCTGTCTGGATATGTGTAATACATGTTGAATACAGCGAACACATCCTTGTAGTTGGAGATATTTTTCTCTTTCAGCCAGTTCAGAACAAGCATCCTTCTCCTCAGTTCGTTCAGCACTTCCTCTTCTTTCATACCTGTCATGTCTGATATTTTTTTCATCACCATGCTTTTGCCGCTAATTTCAAATTTATCAGTTATCGGGTTCCACTTGAATATTCTATTAGTCTGAGGCTTTTGAGTTTTTGGATCCATCCCAGTGATTTCAAAAATTTCATTCACTCTTCTGACGTTCATGTCCTTGTATTTTACTGACAGGAGGAAGACGACGATGTCCAAACTTCCCAAAAGGCTCATAGGGAGACTGATCGGGGCTGTTGTCAGCCTGTCAATCAATTTCGCAGGATTTTCTGCGTGGATTGTGGAAAGGGAGGCATGTCCTGTAGCCATCTCCTGGAAAAGTACGAACGCTTCTTTGCCTCTGACTTCCCCGACTATGATGTTGTCAGGCCTCTGCCTCATCGTCTCCTTCAGCAAATCATACAGATCAACCTCGCCGATCTTTTTCTCGCCTTCGACTGTCAATGCCGTCCTGGCAACTTGAGGAACCCAGTGAGGATGTGGAAGCTTTAGTTCTGGAGTGTCCTCTATGGAAACAACTTTGTTATCGGGATTTATGAAAAGTGAAAGAACGTTCAGAAAAGTTGTTTTACCTGATGCAGTCCCGCCTGAGACAAGTATGCTCCTTCCAAAATCGACAGCCATCCACAAATATGCCAAAGTCGGAACGTCCACTGTCCCAAATGCTAAAAGATGGACAGGGGTGAGAGGCTCTTCTGTGAATTTTCTGATTGTGAAATTGCTTCCTCTTCTTGCAATGTCTGTAGCAAGCGTTGCCTGGATTCTGCTTCCATCAGGAAGGGAGCCGTCGATGAGAGGAGTTGCTACTGAAATAGATTTTCCGCTCAACTGGCAAAGTCTCATTATGTTTGAATCAAGTTCATCCGCATCATTGAAAACTACGTTAGTTTCCAGAGATCCAATCTTTGGATTTCTGTGGAAGATGAAAATTGGAATCCCTGTACCATCGCAGCTTATGTCTTCTATGTTTGGATCTTTCATGAACGGTTCTATTTTTCCGAGTCCGACGAAATCTCTTTCGATATAGTAGTTGACTGCAGCCTTTTCATCATCAGACAGCTTGAACGAATAATAGCTGAGAAGCTCGTTTATGTTTTTGTGCAGATAATCTACAGCCTCGAATTTTTTAAGTTTGGAGAAATCAATGTCCAGTCTCTGCTCGATAAGTTCTTTAATTTTCAATATGGCTGATTTCACTCTGTCATCAACAGGAGGTTCGATTAAAGTGTAAATATATTTGTTTTTTTTATTGTCCCACTCGATTTGTGCGGAAGCAAGAATTTTCTCCCCCTTTTCAGGTTTGGTCGGGATTAAAGAATAAGCAAGTTTGATAGGAATGTTTTCTGCTCTGGCTGCTACATTTGATAGCTTGAATGAAGATTCTGAAAAAATTGGAATGTCATAGCCGACTTCTTCTGAAGGTATTTTTTCAACTTTCGCTTCCTGCCTCGCAGGCTGCGGATAGATTATTGGTGTAATAACCTGAGGCTGAATTTGAACAGGGAATTGTTCACTTACAGTCTGGATAAATCTCTGTTCAATTACTGGTTGAAAAACTGGCTTGGGAGCATTCAAAAGAAGATATCCCAATCTAAGTTTCCTGACTGTCTCCTTCAAAGCATGCATCAGCTTATCCCTATTTCATTCTTGGTTCTGTTTAATGTTAAAGTTAATGTTTTGGATGAGATAGTTTTTCCTGATAGAGTAAAAGTTGTGTTTAAGTTGTGACCCGAAGTGATGAAGTTTTTGTTAGTGAAGGGCGGGACTGACACATTTACAGTCGATTTGCTGAAATCCAAATCGTAGAAATAGCCTGCAGTCGTGTTTTCAATCTTAAATGTGAAATT
>JAZDPU010000039.1:0-5148 GCA_043797345.1 Candidatus Aenigmatarchaeota archaeon
TTCATCGCTTATCTGTTCTGGCCGTCAAAGTCTCCAGTCCCATCAGCATATGGAGCCGCAAAAGTAGTTGTTAGCCCTTCGTCACCGAAGAAACCACTGAGCGAGAGATTTGCATTTTTAGAAAAGATAAAAGAGTTCTTCAAAAATATTATCAAGAAAGACCCAAAGCAAGCTTACCGCGGCATCTAATTATTTTCCGCAAACAACAAGTTTTGGATTGATGCCTTTATTTATTTTCGGCATGACATTTTCTTTTCTTACTTTCTCGCACAGCCTGCAGAAAAGATTGTAGGACTCGTGAGAAGATAGTTCAGACTTGCTGACTTTTTTTGCGAAATTTTTTATCTCCGACATGATTTCTTTGTTCGATTCTAAAACTTTCACCTTCTGGCCTCTCAACTCCTTTTTGTATTGAGAGACTGCAGGTTGGGTTACTCCAAGTTTTTTAGAAATCTCAGATTGGCTTAGGTTGTAAGAGTTGGTCAATTCTCTGGATACGAGAGCTCTGACTGATGGAAGAATATCTGCAACCATTACCTCGCAAAAGATTTTCATATAACTTAGATTATATGGAAAGTATTTAAAAGTATAACAGCGTTATAATTTTTTATTTCTGCCTTAATTTTTCCAAAGTCCTGATCTGGTCGTTTATCGTTGCCGTCTGCCTTTCCAACTCGTCATGCAGCTCGAAGTCGTCAGTCAAATTCAACCTGTTTGTAATCTCTACTTTCTTCAGTTTCAACTTCTCGATTTCCCTTTCAACATCTTCGTTCAGCATTTCTATACCATTGGTATGTTCGATTTCCTCATGTAATGAATGAAGAGCTCGTAAACTGGTAATGAGACCTTTGATCTGAACGTCGGCTCGAATGACATTATGTCAGCAAAGGACGACGCGTTCAAAACTTTTGTCATCAAATCTTTAGAATGGGCAACGATGCTTTCCACAGCTTTCAAATCCTGTTGAACGAATCTGGATATAACCAAAGCATTGATTCTGTCCATGTTGTTGACGATCACTGCCTTGTGGCCTTGCAGAAAATTGTTCTCTGTGGCATAGGAGTTCAGCTCTCTCTTCACAGAAACTAGCTTGTCTTGAAGATTTTCGTCTCTTGTCTTCATTATCGTGTTATCGCAAAATCCGTTCTGGAATTTTCTTGTATCAAACAAGTCTTGAGTGACAATGCATAATCCGATTGGTGTCAAGTCATGAAGAGTTAAAGCCATAATACCACAATTATTAATAGGTTTAAAAATTATTAACTTAGCGGTGTCGAACATGGCAATCAGGTCTCCGATAATCGTCACGGTCGGACATATCGATCATGGAAAGACTACTCTTTTAGACAAGATTAGAGGCAGCTTTGTAACAAAAGCTGAGCCTGGCATGCTAACCCAGCATGTCGGAGCAAGCTACATTCCACTTACGAATGTCAAATGCATTTGCGGGGAATTGCTGAAAAAGTTTGGCATAGAACTGGAAATTCCCGGATTACTGCTTCTGGACACTCCAGGCCACGCAGCTTTCATCTCTCTTAGGAAAAGAGGGGGATCGGTTTCTGATTTGGCCATCTTGGTTGTGAACATGACAGAAGGTTTCCAAGAGCAAACTGACGAATCTCTGGCTGTCCTGAAAGAATACAAGACTCCTTTTGTAGTAGCTGCGACTAAAGTCGATACGATCAGAGGATGGTTCCCACATAAAAATGTTTGCTTCTTGGATAGTTTCAACAAGCAGAGCGAAATGGCGAAAGACGAAGAAGAAAAAAGATTGTATACTCTAGTCTCTCAACTGGCAGAACGGGGATTCAATGCTGAGAGGTTCGACAGGATAGAAAATTTCCAAAAGCAGATTGCGATTGTTCCTTGTTCTGGAATCACAGGTGAAGGAGTCCCAGATTTGCTGATGGTTTTGAGTGGATTATCTCAGCAGTTCTTGAAAGGTAAGCTTGAGCTGTCAGATGTTGGTAGAGGAGTGATCTTGGAAGTAAAGGAGACTAAAGGATTCGGAACGACTGCTGATGTGATTCTTTATGATGGAGTGCTGAAAACTGGAGATCAGATTGTCGTAAGCGGGAAACACGAACCGTTCGTAACCAGAGTGAAAGCATTGCTAGAGCCAAGAGCATTGCAGGAACTCAGGATAGAAAAACAATTCATCACAGTTCAGCAGACTCAAGCCGCATATGGGATAAAAATCGCAGCTCCTGATTTGGACAAAGTAATTCCAGGTTCTCCATTGATAGTTATCAGAGATGAAAGTGAGAGAGAAGAAGCGATAAAAGAGATTCAGGAAGAGATAGCAGTCGTGGAATTTGAGAGAGATGTGACTGGGATTGTCATGAAAGCTGACACTCTCGGAAGTCTGGAAGCGATGATAAAATTGGTTACTGATGCTGGAATTCCTATTAGAAAAACAGAGATCGGAGAGGTGACGAAGGAAGATTTGATGGAAGTTCAGAACATTGAAGACGACACAAGAAAAGTTCTATTGGCATTCAATGTGAAAGTTTCAGAAGAGATGAAAACACTTGCTAAAGATTGGGGGATTGGGATTTTTGAAAGCAATGTTGTTTATAGGCTGATCGATGAATACAAAGAGTGGAGCAGACAGAGCAAGGATAGAGAGGCTGAACGTATGCTGAAGACTGTTAATAGGCCTTGCAGGATACAGATTCTGAAAGGATTTGTTTTCAGGGCCAGCAATCCTGCTATATTTGGAGTGGAAGTTAAGAAAGGAGTTTTGAAAAATGGAGCTCTTCTGAAAAACAAAGATGGTAAAATTGTCGGGAAAGTGAAAGAAGTTCAGAAAGAGGGGCATCAGATTGAAGAGGCTAGATCCGGAGATAAAGTTGCGGTGAGCATGGAAGAGCCAACTGTTGGGAGACAGATAAACGAAGGCGATGTGCTGATTTCACATTTGAACAAAGAGGAAATAAATACTCTGAAAAAAGTTTTTGATAAATTGTATGTGGATGAACAAGAGCTATTAGAATCATTTAATTGAATTCAAGTTTCCTAAGAAAGTTCCGTCGAGAAGATAGATGTTTGATTTCTTCAAATCGATAAAATCATTTGACAGTATCGGTCCTATCAGTTCTTGCCTTTTTATTTTGTTGATGGGAACTCCTCCAAGCATCTTGTTGAATATTGGAAGGATTACCAGATTCAACTTGCCTACTTTCTTCAAGTCGAATTTCTTTTTTATCTTTTCAGAGTCAAGATTTCCTCTAACCCACACTTGTTCTATCGATCTGAATCCGAATTTATCCACGAATTCAAGAGCTGGATGTGTGTGGCCCATGAGAAGATAGTCGCACGAAAAAAGTTTTTTTGACGGCCATGCGTGGCCATGGAAGAAACCGTACTTTCCAATTGTTATCCCTCTTGAAGAGGTAATTTTTATTCCTTCTGGAATTATCTGCTCCAACCTATCATCGTGATTGCCTTTCACCAGAATCACTTTCAAACTTTTTGAAAGCTCTTGTAGAAAAATCGGGGTTTCCCTGTCTTCTCTTATTGAAGAACCTGGAACTTTATGCTTTACATCTCCAAGCAAAACTATCTTTTTCGCTTTTGTCATCTTCACCAGTTTCTCTATCGTGTTCAGGAATTTTTTCCTCTGCGATTCTATGTAAATTCCGGATTTGTAGAGCTCATATTCTAAACCAAGATGAAGTTCTGCAATCACCAGTGTTTTGATCTCTGGGACATATGCTGCCGGGAAATCGGTTATGAATCTTATCGTCATACCACTCACCAAAGCGGAAATACTATTTATTTGTTAGTCAGTAAATGTTAAAGTATGTCTGAGATAGGAACAGTGATTTCTACTTTAGAAGGGCCGAACAGCTGTGAGTTCTCTTTCGTGATCAAAGAGGAAGAGGGGAAGATGCCTGTTAGGAAAGGTCAGTTCGTCCAATTGAGCACTGAAGAAGGATTGCTCATTGCCAGAGTTTCTGAGATTTACAAGACCAACAGGTATTTCATGAGGGCAGAGTCTGTGAGAGAGTATGAGAGGTCTGGAAAACCTTTGATGGATGTGTTTCCTGTTGACAGATGGGAGTATTTAGTTGCGAAGACAGTCCCACTAGGAGTTTTTTTGGACGGTAGCCAAAAGAGGATTAGTTTTCCTCCTTCGCCTGGTGAAAAAGTTTTCAAGATAGATGAAAAGATTCTTTCTAGTTTTCTAGGTTTCAATGAAAATGGAATTCATGTCGGGAAGATTGCAGCTCATGACATGGATGTGAAGTTGGATTTGAGCAAGCTTTTTCAGAAACATGTGGCTATACTTGCAATCTCAGGAGCAGGAAAGAGCTATCTGTCATCTGTTTTGATTGAAGAGCTGTTGAAAAGAAGAGAAGCTCCGGCAGTGGTCATCATAGATCCACATGGAGAATATTCTGGATTTTCACACGACGAGAATTTTGCGCACAAGACAAAAGTTTTCAATGAGAAAAATATCAGCATAGCCGCCAGCAATCTATCAGCCTTCCAGCTTGCCGAGTTGATGCCTCATCTCAGTTCTGTTCAGAGAAGGGAATTGAATCAAGTCATTCAAACTTTGAGAACAAGTAAAAAAGTTTACAACCTTGAAGAGTTGATTCAGGAAGTTGAAGCTAGTGAGATAAAACCGGCCACAAAAGAGCCGATGATTTCTTGGCTGATGGAACTGAATTATTCTAAATTGTTCAGCAATGTAGATTCTCCATCGGTTGAAGAGTTGGCTAAACCTGGACAGATTGCCGTTCTTGATCTTTCAGAGTTTGTCCATCTTAGAGACAGGCAGTTGATTGCTACTACGATTTCAAGGAAGCTTTTTGATGCACGAAGAAGTGGAAAAATAGCTCCATTTGTTCTTTTTGTAGAGGAAGCCCACCAATTTGCTCCTGAAGGAATAGAGAGAGAAGGAGCGATTTCCAGATCTGTAATAGAGCAGATTTCTAGAGAAGGCAGGAAATTCAATGCTTGCCTTGTTTTGATTAGCCAGAGACCTATCAGGTTGTCAACTACAGCTCTCAGCCAGTGCAACACACATATCATCCTGAGAGTGACAAATCCTTATGATCTTGACCATATAGGAAAAAGCAGCGAGGGGATTACCAGAGATGTTCTGAACATGATTCCTGGGCTAAAAGTAGGTGAAGC
>JAZDPU010000040.1:0-3860 GCA_043797345.1 Candidatus Aenigmatarchaeota archaeon
CTTTCAAATTTCTAATTGGAATCAATGATGATATGAAAAATGCCATAATTCTTCATGGAACTGGAGGAAATCCGAATACATTCTGGTATCCTTATTTGAAAAGAGAACTTGAAAAGAGAGGGTTTGAAGTATGGGTTCCACAGCTTCCTAATTCAGATAATCTAAAAGAAGTTTTGGAATTTGTTATGAAAAACGGGAATTTCACAGAAGAGACAGTGGTTATCGGACATTCGGCAGGATGCCCTCTTGTTCTCAGTGTCTTGGAAAATATCAAAATCAAAGTCAAGAAGGCCATTCTAGTTGCTGGTTTTACAACTCCTCTTCCAAATGATGCTGGAAATCCTCTCCTGCAAAAGAAGTATGACTGGGAAAAAATTAAACAGAATGCCAAAGAGATGGTATTCATCAATTCTGACGACGATCCGTGGAAACATGATGACAAGCAGGGAAGAATGATGTTTGACAAACTTGGAGGGACATTGATAATCCTTCACGGGCAAGGTCATATGGGTTCGGATACCTTCAAGCAGTCATACAAAGAATTTCCGTTGCTGGTAAAATTGGTTGACTAACTGTTCTTCTAAGGTGGGTAAGCAAACTTGATTTTTTTAGAATTTGGAAAACAAGGAATCAAGATTAACTAGAATCCCATCTTAGCTCAGGGTTCTTCACCAACAAGTCAGCAAGCTCTTCGATTTCCACCTCATCGGATTTCTTGATGTGAAGCTCGAAATTGCTGTCTTGGAAGATTTTCAAAGAATTCTCAGCGGCTTCCTTTCCTTCGGAGATGCTGGTCGAAGATTTTAATTTGCCCACTTCTTCCAAAATCCCTCCTTTGAAAATCGGAAAGAAAGAAATTTCCTCAGAGCCCAGCGGAATCCTGTATAAAGAAAGGAATCTATAGAACGAATCGTAGGCGAAATCTTTTCTTGAGGGAAATTCTTCCTCATTTGAACTCAGGCAGGCGGTGAAGGCTGACATCACTTCTCTGCTTGACCTGATCATTTCCAATATCGCATCAGGCCTTTTAACTGATGCTTTGAAAAAGGCGAGCTCGTATGCGACTATCGGCCCCTCCAAAGCTCTCAAATCTTCTCTTGCCTCTGGGACTACAATGTAAACCGGAGCTTCGCACTCGTACTTTCCGCTCTCAAAAAGTGCCAGACGGCTGGGATCTTCCTCAGCAATTATCACTAAACCAAAGACTGCCGAGCCTATCCATTTTCCATCAACTATTTTGTCGTCTGTGCCTCTCACATTGATGTGGGCAAAGCATCCGTAATCCTTCATCATACTTTCAAAAACTCGTGATTTCTTTTCGCCATAGCACATATCTTCCAACTCGCAAGTGAATACATGTCTCCCTCCATACTCACGAAAATAGCTAGAGCCGGCCACGAGATCGGTTGAAAATCCAAGCTTCATGTCTGCAGCCATCTGCAAAGTTTCCACAGGGCTGAGTGAGATGAGAAAAGGAAGTTTCAGCAACTTGACCGCCCATTGGAAAAATTCTCGAGTGCCCTTCACTAAAGATGTTCGAAGGACAGCATTCGAACTGGCTTTGATGTGATGCTCATATGTCGTCCCTGTCTCTTTTAGCTCTCTCAAGAATCTTGTAATCTTGCTGTCGAGGTTCTGCGGAGTGATGTTCTCGAAATGCCTGGTCAAGTCTTCAGGTCTGACTCTGGGATTTTCCTCGTGCAAACAATCTAGCCAGTTGTCGGCTAAATCTTTTTCTCTTTTTGGCGTAACGAATTTGTCGCAGTCAATCCCCAAAGCGATTAAACCATCTTTAAAAACAATCGGAGAATAATCCTTTTGTTTGTATTTTGACAAGGCGTCCTTGTCGAGGTGGCGCCGGAAAGAATTTAGCAAATGCCTAGAAGCCAGATATTCTCTTGTAACTTCCATCGAATTAAGAATAGGAAATCAAAATTAAACCTTTTTATATTCTATCACGGCCCTGGCCAAATCTGATGATGTCGAGCCAAGAGCTCCCAATCTGACGTCAGTTCTTTTTCCGAACAGGAGTATCTGCCCGATTAGGATAATCAGAGACCTGAATTCCAAGGAATTCGGTTTGATTGTCTTGAGAATTTTTTTGCTGGACTTTTTCTGACAAATGTAAAGATAGAGGTGATTGATGTTTGGCTTGTAGTCGATTAAAACATCATAAGTTTTTTCTTCGACCAGTTTCTTTCTTAATTTGATAGTCTGCTCTAGTTTGGCAGATGAGATTTTCAAGAATTTCAAAGCTTCATTTACATTCTTATTAATCGAGATATTCACAGCTTTCCCGAAGATTTCTTCGATACTCATTAGTGGGTCCAAGGAGAATCGAACTCCTGTTCTGGCGTTGTATGCGCCATCTGTAAGCGCCACGTCCTACCACTAGACTATGGACCCATAGATTATTCTTTTAACACAAATCAATAAAAAGGCTATTTTTTCTTCCAGACCAGGTAGAAAATGATTGCTGAGGAGATTACAATCTGTAAGACTCCGAAGATGTCGAATTCGGGAAGGCTTGCCAGCCCAGGCTTGAGCTGGATGAAAAGGGAGTTTCCATACTTGGTGTTTGTGGTTGAATTTGCTTTTATGTTAATCTGGATCAGGCGGCCCTCGTCTGGAATAGCCAAGACTTTCATTTTGAAAAGAAGCTGCTGGGTGTTGAAAAGAGGGGTTCCTGAAAGTGATTCAGTCGTAATGGAATTGAAAGGAATGTAAACTAGGTTGTCGCCAGAAATGTTGACTTGGTAGGAATCTCTCAACAGGCCTGTGTTCTTGATCGTGACAGGAAGAATATAATCTTGCCCAACTGTCACAGTGAACGATGATACTGACATGGTGATGTCGAATGGTTTGAATGTAGCGTTCGGATACCCGTAAGTGAAATTTGTCACAGGGTCGTAAATCCTGCATACAGCCAAATTGTATGAATCGTAAAAGTAGTTTGGATTCTGGATTGAGCAGATGTATGAGGATGTCTGTGGTTCGGAGCATTTCTGCACGCTTGGATCCTCGCAATTGGATCTAATGGGGTCGCAGTTTAGATAGCACTTCATCCCAACCAGTGGAGGATTAGATAAAAAAGTCGTGTTCCACAGCATGTTAAGATAATATTGATCGCCTGCGACGTAGATTGATGTCAAAGAACCTATACAATCAGGATCTTGCGAGAGGCATGTTGTGTCTGTGAAAGGACAAATTCCATCAGGAGTGATCTTGCATCCACATTTGTCTGTAAGAAAGTCGCATATGTCTCCGAAAATGCATCCATCCTGCCAGCCGTGGCAGTCTGGGCAGTTGCATGACTCTGTTTGTTGGCAAATCGTGTCTGAGTTGCATGGTGGTGCTGGGGTGCAACTCGATTTGCAAGAGGCGTCAGAACAGCACAACAATCCTGATAAACAACCGGCATCTGTTGGGCAGGAACGGCAGTTTTCACCAGCATCTACAACCCCATTCCCGCAATTGGTAATTGAAACATTTAGGATATTGTAATTGTAAGAGCTCCTAAAGCCTGGCTTTGTCGCATTCACACAGATCGTATGATTCCCAAGTCCAGCAGGAGAATTTGGGTCGTTGGAATTGATGTTGCAATCAGAACCAGTGCAATACTGTGCCCCTTCGGTAAAATTAAGCTTTTGGTTTGGCGGATAGGATTGGACTAAACAATTGACGCCAGTTCCGCTGACGATTGCATATGTGACATTAGCATCTGTTGCTGGCTCGAGGGAAGCCTCGTAAACTACTAAAGCTAAGATGTTGAATTTTGTGTTTGGGTTGACTGGATTTGGATTTAATTGGATTCCAGAAACTAATCCGATAATTAGAAAATATAAAAATCCGATCGAAAG
>JAZDPU010000041.1:0-13291 GCA_043797345.1 Candidatus Aenigmatarchaeota archaeon
CAATCGGATGTGGAACGAATGGCAACTTATCTCAGGGTTTATGGAACTAAAAAAGCTAGAGATGCCGTTGAAAAACTTCCAGAGCAAAGAATTGTATTGAGAGATAAAAGTGTAGTTCCGGCCTGTGATGTTTCCACTTTAGAAGAATTCGAGCAGATCATTTCTCAAACTGCAGATGTTGAAGGTATTGGCGGTTACAAAATCGGACTTGAGCTTGGCCTGGGGTATGGATTAAAGGCAGTCGTAGATAGAGCTAGGAAATTTACAAATAAACCAATCATATACGATCATCAAAAAGCAGGAACAGACATTCCTGATACAGGCAAGAATTTTGCCAGAGTTTGTAAAAAGGCTGGAGTAGATGCGGTAATAATATTCCCTCAAGCTGGACCTGAGACTGAGAGAGCATGGATATATCACGCTCTTGATAACGGTTTGAATGTTATAGTGGGAGGCTGGATGACACATCCAGCATATGCTTCAAGTGAAGGAGGATTTATTTCGGATGAAAAAATATTAGACATGTACGATATAGCTGCAAGAGCAGGTATCAATAATTTTGTTGTCCCTGGAAACAAAAAAGATGTTATTAAAAAAATTAAAATTGTTGTAGAAGCAGAAGGAATAAGGCCAACTTTCTTCGCTCCAGGATTTGTTGCACAAGGTGGAAAAATTGAGGAAGCTACAAAAGTTGCTGGCGATTTGTGGCATGCTATTACTGGAAGAGCAATTTACGAAGCACAAGATAAAAGACAAGCTGCATTAGAACTCACGAGCCAACTCTGATTTTATTATTATCCGATATATCCGTACTGTTCCTTATTCTCTTCCTCGGTCTTCCTTATCCTCTTCTGCCTTTCAACGAATTTCTCATAATGAGTCTGAACTTCCTTTGAGATAGACGGTCTGACTTTTTTCATCGCCTCATCAAAATGAATCTTCCTGACTTCTTTCGCTTTCATATTCTCTCTCATCGCATTCATCGCAGCTTCTCTAACTAAAGATTCCAAGTCAGCCCCACTGTACGATTCTGTTTCAGTTGCAATCTTTTTCAAATCAACATCCTTCATAGGCATGTTCTTCGTCTGTATTTTCAAAATCTCCAATCTTGACACTTGATCAGGAGCAGGAACTAAAACTTGTCTGTCAAACCTCCCAGGCCTGAGCAATGCATCATCAACCATATCAGGTCTGTTTGTCGCAGCAACTATAACCACCCCTTTCATGTCTTCTATTCCAGACAGCTCTGTCAGCAACTGGGAAACTATACTCTCAGTCGCATGCTCTCCATAATGCCCGCCTCTTTTTGGAGCCAAAGCATCAATCTCATCAAAGAATATCACTGTCGGAGCAACCTGCTTCGCTCTTCTGAAAAGTTCTCTGACCATCTTCTCCGATTCTCCCACCCATTTGCTCTTCAGTTCAGGTCCTTTGATAGAAATGAAATTAGCTCCAGACTCGCTGGCGACAGCTTTTGCCAACATAGTCTTTCCAGTTCCAGGCGGTCCGTACAATAAAACTCCTCGAGGCGGTTGAATTCCCAATCGTTCAAAATTTTCAGGCGATTTCAATGGCCATTCGACCATTTCTTTCAGAGACTGCTTCACATCTTCCAATCCACCAATATCAGTCCACTTCACCTTCGGAATCTCAACCAACACTTCCCTCATCGCAGACGGTTCTACCATGTGTAAAGCATTCTCGAAATCTTCCTTCGTCACGATGAGTTTCTCTACAAGCTCTCTCGGAAGCTCTGTCTCTTCTCTCCATTTCATTTCTGGCAGAATTCTTCTGAGCACCGACATGGCTGCCTCTTTTGCAAGAGCCCACAAGTCAGCTCCTACATATCCGTATGTCACGTCAGACAGCCAATTCAAATCGACATCCTTGTTCAACGGCATGTTTCTCGTGTGGATTTTTAAAATTTCCAACCTTCCATTTCTGTTTGGGACAGGAATCTCAATTTCTCTGTCAAACCTTCCAGGCCTTCTCAATGCTGGATCGATAGCATTTGGTCTGTTCGTAGCAGCTATCACAACTACTTTCCCCCTCTTCTTCAATCCATCCATTAACGTCAGTAATTGTGATACGACTCTTCTCTCAACCTCTCCAGTCACTTCCTCCCTCTTCGGAGCAATCGAATCTATCTCATCTATGAAAATTATCGACGGGGAATTTTTCTCTGCATCTTCGAATATTTTCCTAAGGTTTTCTTCAGATTGTCCATACCACTTGCTCATGACTTCCGGTCCAGAAATAGAAATGAAATTAGCTCCAGATTCATTCGCAACCGCCCTTGCCAAAAGAGTCTTTCCAGTTCCAGGCGGTCCATATAGCATGACTCCTTTCGGAGGTTCAACTCCAAGCCTTTCAAAAAGTTCAGGATGCCTCAACGGCAGTTCTATCATCTCCCTGACTTTCTGAGTGACAGACTTCATTCCACCTATGTCTTCATAAGTTACAGTGGGGACAGCTCTCTCTTCCATCTTCATCGATTCAGGAAGCTCTGGCAAAATTTCCATCTCTGTTTCGTCTCCGACTCTGACAATCCCATTCGGATCTGTATGAGTGACTACAAATCTGGTCTCCCCAGGGAATGGAGTGAAAAAGAACTCATCAAAATCAAAACCGAAGAAATCTTCAAACATAGTCCCTCTGGACTTTTTTCTAACGACTGGCGACGGAATGATGATGTCTCCTTTGGCCACAGGTCTCATGTAAATGTTCTGCTTGATCAAATTAGGCGAGATGTGAATTATGAATCCTTTTTCAGCAGGAGCAATGGTAACTTTTTTCGCATCTTTTATGTCAGCCTTTCTCAACTTTACAAATTCCCCGACTCCAGATTCAGAATTCCTTCTAACAATTCCGTCCATTCTAACCATGTTCAGTCCGACGTCAGCAGGATAAGCACGAACAGCGATCGCAGGAGTTTTCCTTCCGCCTTCAATCTCGATTACATCCCCTTCTCTGATTCCGAGCTTGTGCATGATGTTAGAATCCACTCTGACAATTCCTCTACCAGCTTCTTCCCTTGCTGTCAACTCTCCAACTTTCAGTCTCAGTTCTTTATCTTCCGCCATTTTTGTCGTCCTTCTTATCTTTTGGAATTGTCGTAATCCTCATATTGTCAAAATTGAACGGTTTCTGCAACTCTTTCTTCACTTTTTCGATCCACCCTTCCAAAATTATCACAGCTTCTCCCAGTGGCATCCCCTCTCCCATGGTCTTCATCTCTACTCTAATCTGTTTGGTTTTTCTATCCACAAATCTTGTTATCGCAACTGCAAATTTCTGCTCTTCAACTTCAGGCATCTTCCTCTTCCTCCCAATCAGCGAAAATATCCTTGTCCTCCAATAATATTTTGAATGTTCTCCACATAACCTTATCGTGCCATTCGTCCATAAATTTCACGAGCTCTTCAAAGGAATTCTCAGGAACTATGAAGCTGGATTGATCTACCTTCTCATAGGGCATCTCGTCCAGAACACCCTCTCTGCGGTATTCGTACCTCTTCCCGCCCTTATTGATGGTCTGCTTCCAGCCGTACAGGCCCCTGAAGAACTTGTTCCTCTCGTAGTTGGAATCCATCTCTCCAGACCTTACGGAGAAGCAAATCATAACTGCTTTTTTTTCTACTTTCATAGTCAAAATAGTTAGGGTGTAAAAGTATATAAATTTGTGTTCTTTTACACTAAACTATTTATAGGAAATCTCCATTCGATAATCTATTAACCCAGATTGTCTATGTTTAATCATATGATCGACTTTGACAAGATGGTCGACGGCCACATAGCCAGAGAGCACAAACCCAAACATATTGGGAGATATTATCCGTCTGAGATCGGAAACTGCCTGAGGAAGCTGTGGTATTCATACAAGTATCCTCAGAAGATTGAGCCAGATTTGCTGAAGATTTTTGAGGCCGGAAACATCATCCACGGCTTTGTCGTCGAAGTCCTAAAGTCAGAGAAGAACAAGGAAGTTCAACTCATCCAGTCAGAAATCCCGCTCAAGCTGGAGATGGAGGGTTACATCATCTCTGGAAGGGTCGACGATCTGGTTATTGTGAAGGCTGATGGGAAAAAACTTCTGATTGAAGTCAAATCAACCAAAAATTTGGAAGCAATCATCCAACCCCTGCACAATCACGTCATCCAACTCATGTTCTACATGACAGCCTTGGGAACCCACGACGGTTTGATTTTGTACGTGGACAAAAACAATCTAAAGTCGAAAACTTTCGAGATACCTTTTGACGAAATAAAATCCGCTGAAATCCTAGACAGGTTTTCTTTTCTGAATGACCACTTGAAGAAAAATAAAATTCCAGTTGATGAGGCTAAGAAGATCTCAGACATGAGCTGGATGTGCAGATACTGTGAATACAAAGACAAGTGCGACAAGAACGAAAATTGACTATTTCCTAGACAGCATTATGTAAATAAGCAAAGCTACCAGACTTGCAACAGTAGTGATTATTATTATCAGAATTATCGTAACTATGGGAATTCCCACGTTCCCCAAACTGAGGACTGCGACTGGAATCAAAACCACTGTCAATACCAATGTCGCGGCCAGCAGAAGCAGGACGATCAAAGGAATATAGTGAATCTTCATAATCAGAATTTGATTTTATTCATTAATTAGCTTTTGCTTGACTCTTTTCTTCCTTTTGCCCCAGCCTTCTTTAGAAACACACTTGTGATTTATGCACATCCTGAAAGGCCTCCTTCTTTTTCTATTCACCTGAATCATCGGAAGCCCACATTTGTCGCATGTTTTGCCCAAAGGAATGATCAGTCCAACTTGAGGCAGAGGAAATCCATTCACGCACTTCGGATAATTAGAGCAACCAACAAACCTCTTCCCAGTTTTTCTTGAAAACATCATCCTCAATTCTCCAGTCTTGCACTTCGGGCACATGCCAAGCCTGTTTTCCTCTTTCCTTGCTTCAACCAACCCTTCATAAAGTCTTTTTCCGATTTCTTTCTCATTCTTCTTGAAATCTTCCAAGACTTCAGTTAAAGTTTCTTTGGCTT
Source organism: Candidatus Aenigmatarchaeota archaeon (assembly GCA_043797345.1). Classification (GTDB taxonomy): domain Archaea; phylum Aenigmatarchaeota; class Aenigmatarchaeia; order CG10238-14; family SCSR01; genus JAGVVV01. Next base: position 5,044 of record JAZDPU010000041.1, read on the forward strand.
CTTCAACAACTTCCTCCCTCTTCTTCTTTCCGTTAAGAACCAAATCCATTTCAGATTCGAATTTTCTTGTCATCTCTTCGCTCAAAATTTTAGGAGAGTATTCTTTCAACGCTTCTGTCACGACTTCACCAAGTTTAGTCACTTTGATGCTCTGCCCGGAGATATACCCTCTGTCATAAAGGGTCTTCAGAATCTCTGCCCTTGTGGCTCTAGTTCCCAACTCCCTTTTCTCCATCTCCTTGAGTATAGAACCTTGCGAGTATCTTCCAGGAGGTTGAGTTTCTTTCTCCAATTTTTCCAGCTTCAAAACTTTCAGAACCTGTCCAATCTTCAATTCTGGTAGTATCTGCTCTTCATAATCAAGGTAAGGCTCGTAAATTTTTGTCCATCCTTTTTCAATCGTCCTCTTTCCAACAGCGATGAAATTATTCCCATCTACATCCAAAATCACATTCATCACCTCTCTTATTGCCGGATCTGAGAAAACTGACAGAAATCTCCTCACAACCAAATCATAAATTTTCTTTTGCTGCGAGCTCAATCTTTTCAAATCTGCAACTTCAAATGTGGGATAGATTGCGGGGTGAGCAGGATCATCCCTAGCTCCCTCATTCGGTTTTATTTCTTTTTTTGAAAGGATTTCCTTGGCGAACTTGTTGTATGGAGATAAAGATGACAGAGCCCTGAGAATTTTTTGGTAGTTGATGCTTGGAGGAAGTTTTTGAGAAGAGGATCTTGGATAAGAGATTATTCCAGCCTGGTAAAGGCTCTCGGCAATCGACATGGTCTGTGTAGGGGAAAACTTGAATATAAAATAAGCCTCAGCTTGCAAGTCAGTGGTGTTGAAAGGAACCGGCTGGAGTTGTTGATATTGCTTTTTCTCGATGTCTTTTACAACCGCATCATTTCCCTTGGAAGTTGTGACTATTTTGTCTGCCTCTTCCTCCTTCAACAATCTTTCCTTTTCATACGAAGCAACTATTTCCTCATTCCCGATTTCCACATGAAGTTCCAGTTGCCAGTAAGGAGTTGGCTTGAATTTCCTAATCTCCATTTCCTTTTCCAGCAAAATCGACAATGTCGGTCCTTGAACTCTTCCAGTCGACAGAACTGAAAATCCTTTGGATATGTTCTTCATGGAAAGGGTCAGAGCCCTGGTCAGATTAATCCCCCAGAAAAAATCCAGATAATGCCTTGTCAATCCAGCTTCAACCTGAGGAAAATCCAGATGCGGATTTGCATTTTCAAAAGAATCTATCAATTCGTCTTTAGTGAGCGTGGAGAATTTCATCCTCTTCGCATCTTTCTTTCCAGCTAGCAGGTTTAGAATGTTGAATCCAATCACAGAACCTTCTGTATCATAATCAGTCGCGATGATGAAATCAGTCCCAAACTTCACTACTTCCTGAATGTTGTCAAAATATTTCTTGGTGAATTCGCTTCCTTTTTTAGAATATGTAGGAATCCACTGAACATCAAAAGTCGGATAGCTCCATCCCCGTTTTTTAACCGTGTCCAGAACAAGCAAATGCCCAACTGCTGGGACGACGATAATTTTTTTACTTCCTCTTTTGAATTCAAACCAGAAGGCTTGGTTCTTTTCTATTTTTTTCAGTTTGCCTCCTGACAGGGCTTCCGCAATTTTCTTCGAAGAATCCGGCTTCTCAGCAATTATAACAGTACAATCAGACTTCATAGTATCAATTATGCCTAAAAGTGTTCTTATTCCAAAATTATAGGCTGCATTCCAGGTCTGTCGCTGAAGGATTTCTCAATGGCAGCAATCCTGGTCTCCAAGAAAATAAGTTTTCCAAGCAGTTCACTAATCTGTTCGTCCATGTATCCAGTTTGCGGGATCATATCAGCTATATCAGGAGTCGTAACCCTCAGTTCTTCCAATTTATTTTCAAGAGAGCTCATCCTCTGAGTTAATTCATTTAATTTATCAGCAGCTTCTGCAGTTTTTTGAATATTTTCCGGTTTCGCATTTCCAAGAATTTGATTCAATTCTCTCATCCTGCTGTCAAGAGAGTTCACTCTGTCTCTCATCCCATAAACCACATTCTTTATTTCCGATTTTTCGACAAAAATTGCAGGAACTTCTTTGTTCAATCTGTTTACCTTGTCCTGCATTTCACTGACAACTTTTACCGTCTGATTAAGAGAGTTTCTTAAATCATTAACAATCCTGTCATCAAACTGGATCGGCTTGTTTGTAATTTCCCTTACTTTCTTGTCCAACTCATTGTATTTTGAATCAAATTTCTTGTTAAAGTCGTGAAGCTCGCCTCTCCTTGCAACTTGGTTTATATCAACTTTTACTCTTTCCAAATCTTTGGTCATGTTGTTTATATTTTGTCCGAATGTGTCAAGCCTTCTGTCCAAATTTTTCGAACCTGCAAAATTCTTATTCAAGTCGTCATATATTATTTCTATTCTTGACGACAGCCTGGATGTCTGATCCTCGATAAACTTGAACCTCTCGAGCTTGTCTTCGACCTGCTTGTTCAGAAGAACCAGTTTCTCAAAATCATCAAACTTTCGAATGTCTTTTTCAGTCTGCTGCATCTCAGCACTCAGTTCTTTTATCACCCGTTCAACAGATTCGATCCTTATCGCGACTGCCATGATGTCTCTTTTATGGGCCTTGATTTCGTCGACAAACTTTTGAGAGACAGCCTCCCTCAACTTTTGATCCAAAAGAATAATTTTTTCCTCCAGCCCGGCAATCTTCAAATCAGTCTCAACTTTTTTATCGGACATCATGTCTACTGCAGTTCTCAGTGATTGCATTCTAGAATCAATAAAGTCCAAATCAGCGACAGGTGCTCCAGAAACAGAGTTCATCGCTTCTTTCAATCTCGCTTCGATATTTCTTACAGCTTCTTCATACTCCATCCTCAGATTTGCCATCCTCTGGCTCATTTCTGTGATTCTTTTTTGCGCATCTTCGACTTCTGGCAATCCCTGTGGTTTGACTTGGATAGCTGACATATCAGCTTCCAGTTTTTTCACTCTCTCTTCGACCTCTATCCCAGCTGGTTTTGCTGAGAGCTCATTGATTTCTTTTTCTAGAGTTCCCAATTTTTCTTGCAGTTTAGGAATTTCTTCAACAGCCTTTGGTAGCGAACCAAATTGCTGGCTCATTCCTTCGAGCATTTTCTTTAGCTCTGTAGCCGCTGCATTCTCAACCATCGCCAAATCTTCAATGTCTTCCATCCTGTTGTCCATAGAAGTGAGCAGTTCAGGGTTGACATCTTTTAACTTGTCTTTAATCTCGCCTAATCCTACCTCTAGGTCAACGAATCTTTTTTCAATCTGAAGAAGGGTAAGTCTATATTTGTCTTCGACCTTTTGTTCTGGCATGCTTCCCTAAATATGAATGTGGGTTTGTTTAATATTATATTTAACCCTTAGCAGCCAGACAAGCCATATCCCCAAAACAGCGAAAATCAGGCCTTCCCTCCACAAGACTGTATGGACGATTTCAAAGTTCTGGAAGCCATAATTCAGTGAATATGATATGGTCGAGACTATTCTGATGAGATTTATCAGGAAAATAGCCGGAAGGCCGGCTGCCAGAAACTTCAATTTCTTCTTCAGAGGGTAGCTGACCGCCAGAGTGAGCGCTGCAAGGAAATAAAGAGATTTCCAGCCAGTCGAATCCCAGGAAACATCTATCCTGTTCAACTCTCCGCCGACTGCCGTGAAGATCGAAAAACCGTCCACAGCCACCATGTAGTTCATGGATTTCAAAATCACAAAGGTCAGGTATGCGATGAAATTCTGTAAAGGAATCCAAGAGAGGTCTAGGAATATAATAGCATATAGCGGGATGGCCATGAGATTGGATTTGAGTAAAAACCAACCCAATTGCTTCCATTTTTCTAGCTTTTTCTTTCTCTGTATCTTTTTATCCATCCAACCAATCCTGTTTTTCTAGCTGACTGCAGTTCTTTTTCAAAGACACCTTCTTTGATAACTTTGATTTGGTCAGATTTGCCTATAAAATCTTCAGAGACTGCTATAACAGGGAACTCCAGCTTTTCAATCTCTTTTTCTCCGAGCGGAGTGATTCTTATCAAAGCTTTAATCTCATACTCGTTCAGCAAATCCAGGTTTTCAGTCGAGTTTGTAAACACAACTCTGTTTTTAAGATCAATCTTCTTGTTCAAATGAAATAATTCATCGCCTGAAACCTTTTCCACTTCTACCAATGGTATGAAACCTTCGTCCTCAACTCTTCTCATCTTCTTGAGCAGATTATTAGTGTGATTTAATTCTTCCGCCTCCTTTTCCAAGATGGAAATCCTGTGCCACAGCTTGTCAATCTCTTTGTCAACTATCTTTGTCTGATTGAAATTTTTCATCTCAGCTTTCAGCTCTTCCATCTCTTTAATCAGAGATTCTGAATGCTGTTTCATCATTACCAAGGCAGAATCCTTTTGGGCAATCCTTCTCTGAAGTTTGTCCACGAGATTCTGCAATTCCTGAGAGGTCATAATTTTTTTCACTTCAACTTTTTCTTCAACTGGCTTTTTCCTTTCATTGAGAATCTTGCTGATAGTATCGGCGATGCTTTCATTCCCTTCTCTCAGCATCCTGATTACAACTTCTGGAAACATCTCCGTCTGGCCAGTTTCTTCAAGTCTTTTCTTTACCCGTTCGATAACTTTGCTGTAAGTCCTGTATGCTTTTATCGCAGATGCAAGAGCGTCCTGCTGATGTTTGTCTTTTATTTCGAATTCTCTAGTCAACTCGACCTTTTCATCAACTGACAAATCGGTATCTGGAATGAACAGTTTGCTTCCAAACGTAGCAGCTATTTTATCAACAGAATCAGGAGCAGGATTCACATCACAAGCAATTATTATTGGTCTTCCAACCAGGTCTATTTCGTTGATGATATCTTTTCTTTGCATGTCCCTTCTGCTCAAAAGAGAAATCAATTTTCTATCTGTGTCAAGAACTGCCAATCCAAATGTAATTCCAGGGTCCAACCCTACGATTATAGGAGTCTGCAACTCATCACTTCTTTTTTAACATCGTGTTCAAAATTTTCCATACTCCCTTCCCTTTCTTCTTTCCCAGAATCTTCTCCATATCTTTCTCAGACGAAGAAAAGAAATCTTTTGGCGAGTTAAAATTATCGATTATCCTTCCAGCGGTCTTCGTTGAAACTCCTGGCAGGCTTGAAAAAATAAATTCAATTAATTCCCTGTCATCCTTGGGTTTTTTTCCGACTCTGATTGAAATTCCAGTTCCTTTTTCACTTTGCTCTTTCTTGGCAATCCAAAAAATATTTTTCGCAGTCTCGTATTCGTTCCTGGTGCTCAGCAGAGAGACATTGAAATCTACGATCAGGCTTGCGACTGCTGCCTTGAACGAGTTATCATTGAATTCTCTGTTAGAATATCCTTCGATTATTATTATTGGCTTGATGAAATTCTTTTTCAGATTTTCCGCCTGGTCGAATAACCTCCCGTCAATTATCGAAGAAATGAAATCGTCATAGCTTTTCCTTTCCACTGCAACATTTTCTGAACAGATGAAATCCCCAACTTCCAGTGGTTGTTCATTCACAGTTGCCCCCAGTTTTTTCAAGTTTTCTATAACTTTTTTCTCCCTGTAATCAGAAACTATTACAACTTTATCAGCTGGTTTCAACAACTTCTGTGTCTCCATCATCCAACCCAATCCTTCAGATTTTCCTTCTTGTCCGCCCTTTCCTTGATGTCATATAAGATGCTTTTCATCCTCTTCTCTTTATGCAACGCCGCATAGTAGTAAGCTTCGTCCCTTGTGTCTTTAGTTATCAGAAAAATCAGTTTACCTGTCGTTTGTCTTCCAATCCTCCCTCTCCTCTGGATAGTCCTGATTTCAGAGGCCACCGGCTCGTAAAATATGGCATAGTCAACAGCTGGAACATCCAAACCTTCCTCTGATATGGAACTTCCGACCAGAACACTGAACTCTCCAGCCCCAAACTTTCTCAAAGTTTCTATCTGCTCGTCTTGCGTCATCCCTTTTCCAGCTTTGATAGTCTGACCGATCAGAATGTCAGATTTTATTCCGCTTTCTAGAATCATTCCGTTGATTTTATCTACAGTCGTCCTGTAATTTGCAAAAATTATTATCTTCACTTTAGGATTTTCTTTCACCAATTCTAGAATTATCCCCTTCAACTTAACAAGCTTAGGATGATCAATTCCTTTTGAATTTAGTTCTTCGATTCTTTTGATTGCCTCCCTCGTTCTTGGATCCTTTGAAATCTTCCTGTCAAGGTTTTTCTTACTTATCCCCAACTTTTTCATATATTCATACAGAGATGAAATCCCCTGGGTTTCCAGAAGTTCTATGGCATGAAGAAGTTTGATCGATTCGGCAACTCTCAGCATCGGGAAAAGCAGGGAATAATTTTTTCTTCCGAATGCATATTTCGCCCCAATGCTTTTTTGCAGCATGATCAACTGGGTCTTGTTCGGTTTGTACGAAGAGGTAAAGTGATGCTCTTTCAGCCAGTAGATGCTTTCTTTCAGGACCTCTTCCAAGAATCCCTTGATTATCTGGAAATCCTCAGGAAAATCAACATAAATCCAGTCTTTCACAACCTCCTTCACATAAGGCTTGACATCCTCTTCCAGCTCAGTCCTTATCTCCACGTTTTCTATGAACAAATTTTTTCTGATCTCGTCTATCTTTTGTACAGTTCCGCCTGGAGAAGCTGTCAGTCCCATTATCAGAGGACGCTCAGCTTGTTCCTTGTACTTCTTCGCCAAGTATGTGTACGAATATTCTTTGACTGAACGATGTGCTTCGTCGAAAGTTACAAAAGAGAAGTTTTTCAGGTTTATCTTCCCATTCTCAAGATCATTCTCAATCGTCTGAGGAGTTGCTATGACTACTGTCGCGTTCTGGTAAAGGACAGCCCTATCCTCAGGTTTTATTTTTCCAGTAACAAGAATGATTTTCTCAGGATCCAGATTAGTCGATTTCTCAAAACTTTTCTTGTGCTGGGCGTTCAGAGGTCTTGTCGGAGCAGTGATAAGGACTTTTGATCCAGGAAACTTCTCCAATCTTTCTATGGAAACTAGCACAGAAATCAGAGTTTTTCCCATTCCAGTTGGAAGAACCACCAATGTGTTTTTCTTTGAAGCATTCTTAGCAATATTCAACTGGTAATCTCTTGGTTTGACATCTCCTTTCAAAAGTTCCATACATGTGAGAGTTGGTTTCTTGTATTTAAAATTTAGATTTATAAGCTTGAAAAAATCAAATGAGAGACATGAGAGTAGCAGTTTTGTTTTCAGGAGGTAAGGACAGCACTTTTGCTATTCGTAAATCTCTCGAAGCTGGACATGAGATAAAATATTTAGTTACAGTATTTCCAAAAGGAAAAGAGTCTTTCATGTTCCACTGGCCCGCTCTTGAAATAACAAAACTACAAGCTGAATCAACGGGGCTAAAACAAATTGTTCAAAAGACTGAAGGGAAAAAAGAGGAAGAGCTGAAAGATTTGGAGAATGTTTTGATTAAAATAAAAGATGAGATTGATGGTGTGGTTACAGGGGCTGTCGCAAGCAATTATCAAAAATCCAGAGTGGATAAAATCTGCCAAAAATTGAATCTAAAACACCTTTCTCCACTTTGGGGAATTAATCCAGAGAATTTGCTAAGAGAAATAATCAGTTCTGGTTTCGAAATAATTCTGACTGCAGTTGCTTCTGAAGGTTTGGGTGAGGATTGGATTGGAAAAAAGATTGATAAAGATGCTTTGGATGAGTTGAAAAAGTTGAATGAAAAATTTGCATTGAACATCAGTTTTGAAGGCGGGGAGGCTGAGTCATTGGTTTTAGACGCGCCGATTTTCAAGAAGAGAATTGAAATCACTGATTCTGAAAAGATTTGGGATTCCAAAACTTCTTCAGGATATTTGGAAATTAAGAACGCAGCTCTCTCGTCGAAGTAGGCCTTTTCAAATTCTTTAAAGACCAATTAATAGATAGGCCGAGGTCGCATAACCAGGTAGTGCACTGGTCTCGAAAACCAGCGGGCGAAAGCCCATCAGGGTTCAAATCCCTGCCTCGGCGCTGATACCTTAAAGTAACTGAAGGTATTTTGAGATATAGAAATAGACATTTCTTAAATTTACAAGAAAATAAATCACTCCGTAATGAACACATCAAAATTACAAGGGAAAAACTTCAATACTTCCTTTCATTGGTTTTGTTCCAAAAGCGTCTGTATA
>JAZDPU010000042.1:0-2493 GCA_043797345.1 Candidatus Aenigmatarchaeota archaeon
AAACAGATGACCGATGATAAACTTTATCACACCCCTGTAGAAACAGCAATAACTTATTATGAACCGATTGACGTGCCTGTAACCACCACGACACTCGACACAAAAGGACTATACAGCGATGCAATAAGGGAAACCAATCCGACTAAATTGACAGCATATATTAAATTATTATCCGAAAAAACTGGTTTGTCAGAACCTGCAATAGCACAATGGATCGGTGAGGGAAAAACAGTCCTTGCTAATAACATAAAAGCCGGGAAGAATTTTGATATGAGCAATCCGCTTCAATGGGTCGATGCAAATTCTTTAACAAAATCAATAGATGAACTTCCGACGGAATACACTGAAGCAAATGGGGATTTCTATCAACGTAAACCTGGGAGTACAAAATATGAATTGGTTGAATGGAGTGATCCAGATTCAGGAATGAATTATGTAAAGAATGCTGACGGCACTTACACAGGCACGTCTAAAGACAAAAACATAATCACAGAGTTTGACATAAGCATGAGACCAGTTTCTGTGTATGACGTTGGATTAAAAAGAACTTTGGAAACTTTCGAGTACGGAACTGCACGTGCGGGAAGAGAAGGAACTTACGATATCAGCACCCGTGATGATGCTTACCTCACCTCGAGTAAAGTGGTTCGACATGTCCCAATATATGAAAATGGAATTAAAATTGGAGAAGAGAAGTATACTACAACTTATGTAGGAAACGTTTATTCATCTGTCATAGAAAGATTTACCATCACAACCGAAGGCACCAAGCTAGTTGCGATAGGTGTTGTGGAATATTCCGACTATACAACAGGCAAGATTGAAAAAATAACATGGTTTACTTCTGATTGGAAGCCGACTGGAGATGTAGCGATTTTTAATAAAGAAACAGGCGGATTTGATACTTACCACGACGGAGTAAAGGTTCAAAGCACGAATGGAAAAGGCGAAGTTACTTTTGCTGCCTACAATGAAGGAGTCATAACATTCACAAAGAAGGCAGATGGAAGTTGGATTGGAACGATTGGCGACAAAGCTGTGGCCACACGAACAGTTGTAAATGGAAGAATTGAAGGAATCGATGTTGATATAATGACAACGAAATACAGCGATGGGAAAAGCATCGTGAATTACAACGTGATTGATCCTAAAACTAAAGATGAAACCATCGTAACAACGACAAGTTATAGCGACAAAAGTTATACTGTTCAAACAGAAATCAAAACTGGCAAAAATGCTGGCACTATTAGAACTGACAATTTCGATCTCAAAGGCAATCTCATCTCGTTCGAAGTCGACACTCCGACAAAACTGACGGATTCAAAGGGAAATATTTTGAAGGATTCAAATATTTTTGGAGCTGACGGCAAGCAAGTGGGAATCCTAACAAGAACAATTGACAAAGATGGGAATGTGCAGACTGTTTTCAGCAATACAAGAGGAGATGTATTTTCAACAACAATAGAAGAGATTGATAAGACTGGAGTGAAGACTAGCACTACCAAAGACTCTGCAGGAAATACAGTCCAAACTGTGAAAACAGATCCGAAGACCGGAGTCACTACAACAATGCAATTTGAAGCAGGAAATGAAAATGCATATCAGACAAGCGTGATGAATGCAGATGGAAGTGGTAAAATCACGATGAATGATCGAAATGGAAATGTTATATTAACAACTGATGTGAAGACTGCAGGCGGTGTGACGACTTCAACAACTTATCAAGGAGATATTAATCTAGAAAAACCAGATCAGAAAAAACTAGTTCAGAGTTCTACAACGCAGGCAGGAATAACAACTACAAAAACATATGATCCGGGCAAAATTGATTCTAAAACAGGATTGCCACCACAGACAGGAGAAACAAAAACTATTGCAGGTTCTGAATTGTCAATTAGTGCGAATTTCAATCCAGTCACACACGATAGAGAAATAGATCACCTTCATGGAGAAAGTGGAAGTGGAGTGGATCAGTTGCAGCTTCTTCCGAAAGATTTGAAGCCTGATAAGGACATTGATCCAACGAGTGGACAGATTACTTTCACAGACAGGCTTGACAATCATCAATACCAAATAACAGAGGTTAATCATTATTACCTCGGAGCTGAGACCTTGGTGTTTGATCAGACAAGCAACACATACAAGCTCTGCAAAGGAAGCGGATGCACCGAAATAACAGCTGAGAGATATAACCAAGAATTATCACAGTCTGGTTGGACAGATACAGACAATGATGGAACGCCTGATGAAAGACCACCGAGAGAGGAAGGAGGAACGCAGACTGGAGTTAGTGATAAGAGCTACACATTATGGGGCCAGGAAGGTGGAGGAAATGCAATTTATATTGATGGGAAGAATGTTGAAGTTGACTGCAAGTCTGGTGTGTGCACAGGCGAGAAGGAAGTAAACGGAAAGAAGGTCGAAGTCGAGTACCAGTGCAGTGGAAGCGCATGCAACGAAATTATCGAACCTGCAGATCCAGTTCCAGATCCA
>JAZDPU010000043.1:0-6517 GCA_043797345.1 Candidatus Aenigmatarchaeota archaeon
TAGTGGGCATAGGAGACTTCCTGTTGTGAACAAATCAAATTCTCTAGTCGGCATCATCACCCTCAGAGATTTCCTCGACGCCTATCTCAGAAGGCAGGATGTGAAAGAAAAAGTTTCCTCAATCATGACCAGAGATGTCCAGTATGTGGATGCGGATGACAGTATCGGTCTGCTCCTGCAAAAATTCAAGATATCCAGAAGAGGAGGATTTCCTGTCACCCATAAGAACAGACTGGTTGGGATGGTGAGCGAGAGAGACATTGTAAAGCATTTCGAGAGCATCAGTTTTGGCATTTCAGTTTCAGACATCATGACAAAAAAACCATTCTTCGTACATTCACATATCTCGATTTTAGATTGCCTGAAAACCATGGTGAACACCAATTATAGAAGGCTTCCACTGGTGACAGACAGGAAACTTGTTGGGATAGTAACTGCGATGGATATTCTGAAATATATCAAGGAAAATGATTACAATTTCGTCAGTCTCACAAAGCCGCTGAAAGACATCATAATAGACGATGTCCTTTCTGCTGACAAAAATCAAGACATCTCAGATGCGATCAGTATAATGAAGAAGAAAAATATCGGAGGGCTGCCTGTAGTTGATGAGAAAGGGGTCTTGGACGGGTTCATCACAGAACGAGACATCGTGGAGATTATAATATGATGGAAGATTTTGTCAAGAAGTTTTCATATTCCCCAATAATCGTAGAGGGAAAAAACGACAAGAATGCGTTGTCGATTTTCGGTTTTGAAAACGTTTATGCCATTTCTGGCGATTCACTTCACAAATTCACAGATTTCATAGGAACCCTCGGGCAAGATTCTGTAACAATCCTGACAGATTTTGACAGCGAGGGAGAATCAAAAAATTCACGACTCATAAAACTTCTCGAGAGCTCTGGGATAAGAGTAGAAAAATCTCTGAGAAGAAAATTCAAAAATTCGTTCAAAGTTCACAAGATCGAAGAAATGAGATCTTTCACAAAATTCATGGAGGATGATTACTACGGCAAAATTAGCCCAATCAACAACAAAATATTTGATAGAAATAGAATTCACAACAGATTCAATCGTAGAGAAACCAGATGTCATTGGAGCAATATTCGGCCAGACTGAAGGACTTCTCGGGCAAGACCTGGACTTGAGAGAACTTCAGAGGACTGGGAGAATTGGAAGGATAGACGTCGAGACAGAGTCTTCAGACGGTAAAACCACTGGCAAGTTCTATGTCCCTTCTAGTTTGGACAGCTCTGAGACTGCACTGATTGCTGCTGCATTCGAGACTATTGAAAGGATCGGCCCGTCGAATGCAAAAGCGAAAGTTTCTGTCGTAAAAGACGTAAGAGCGATGAAAAGAGATTTCATGATCGACCGGGCCAAGGACATTCTTCAGAACCTCATAGGAGTGGAGCAGCCGTCTGCGACCGCCATCACCGAACAGATCAAAGAAGATGTCAGAGTAGCGCAGATATTGGAATACAACGGGTTGTCAGCGGGTCCTGACGTAGAGACTTCAGACGAAGTGATATTCGTCGAAGGAAGAGCGGATGTGCTGAATCTCTTGAAAAACGGGATAAACAATGCGGTTGCCATAGGGGGAACTACCATTCCTGAAGAGGCGATTAATCTGTCCAAAGAAAAAATCACGACATTGTTCGTGGACGGGGACAGAGGTGGAGACCTGATAATAAAAAGCGCACTGCAGCTTTGCGACGTGGATTACATTATCAGAGCGCCGCCGGAAAAGGAAGTAGAGGAACTCACAAAAAAGGAAATTTTCAAGGCATTGAGGGACAAACTAGACGCGCAACTGCTGAAGACAGATGCGAAGACAAAAGAGCTGAAGGAATTCATCAAAGTTAATGAAACTCAGCCAAATGAAAAATCAGAAACCACTGAATAAACCGGTCCGTCTGTGCGAAGCTCGCTCTTGATTAGCTGTATAGATGAGACTTTGAAAGAGCCAATTTCCACATGTTTTATCAGCTCGAATTTTTCTATCAGCTCTCTTTTCGACAAAACTTTCTTCACTCTACATAGAGTGAGATGAGGAGGTTTGGCATCACCGCCAATCGCCACACTTAACTTTTTCCCGATATTAAATAACTCAGGAGAATTAATTTCCGAAGCGATGACTCTTACAAAATTCTCGTTGGGTATAAGTTTCAGATCTCCAATTTCAGCCTGAAACGTATTTTCTTTTTTTGCCAATTCAGATATTTTTTCCTTGATTTCCTCTTGCCCATCTCCGTCGACTTCACCAATGAAATCCAAACTCACATGAAGATTCTGCTCTTCCACAAATTTACATTTTATAGGAAGATTCTCTAAACTTTTTTGAGCATTCACAACCAAATTTTTCAAATTTTCTGGAAGAAGGATGCCGACAAAAACTCTTGCCATAAGTTAAGTATGCTTGAAAAGGTTAAAAGTCTTAAAAACCAATACATTAATGTGATTTTATGCCAGAGACAAAAGTAAGAGCAGCCGACATAGTCGGCAAAGCTGTGATCAGCGAAGAAACAGGCAGAAAATTCGGTGTCGTCAGCAACATTGACTTCATTACAGAGAGCGGTGAGCTCCTTAACATAGTAGTCGAACAACCTACTAAGCATCTTAGCGATCTCAACCTCAAATCTGATGAGAAGGGAAGGCATTTGATTCCTTTCAGCGCTGTCAAGTCCATAGGCGACTACGTGATCATCAGCGAGAACGAGCTAGTTTAAGGCCGTGATTTAAAAATTTACCTAAAGTAGCCATATTTTTTTAAATCCACGTCACTTCTACTTCGTCGATTCTCCAATTTTGATTTACTTTATCCTTTATTTTCTGATTGTATCCGGACTTCTCAGAGAGGATTCCTACCCATGCTATCATCGTCCCTTGGTCTCCTGAGTATTCTTCAGGGGCCACATACATCTTCGCGCCGCGTTCATCGCACATAATCTTCATCATCTCTTGCAATCTTTTGTTCGCAACCACTCCTCCGACCAGCAAAACTTCACTCTTGTTCGTATGGGCGACAGCCCTTTCTGTAACTTCTACTAGCATGGAGAAGCAAGTTTCCTGAAGGCTGAAAGCCAAATCCTTTTTCGAAATTCCATCTTCATACAACCTTCTAGCCTTTGTCAAAATTCCAGTGAAGGACAGATCCATGCCTTTCACGACATATGGGAGTTCCACATACTTGCCGCCTTTCGCAATTTTTTCAATTTCAGGTCCACCAGGCATTGGAAGACCTGCATCGCGAGCAAAGACATCAAAACAATTCCCAACTGGGATGTCTTCAGTCTCGCCAAAAATTCTGTATCTTCCTTCTGTGAAAGCAATTATCTGTGTGTTTCCTCCGGACAGATAGACATAGACAGGATCTTTCACATCTGTCATGAGTTTCCCGATTTCAAGGTGAGCCACACAGTGGTTTACAGGAATTAATTTCTTCTTTATTTTTTTCGAGAGTGAAAATGCGAAATCCGAACCTGCGACTAGAGGAGGAGGGAGACCAGGTCCAGCAGAATACGCGATCAAATCAACATCATCAATTTTAATTTTTGCTTTTTCCAAAGCCTTCATCAATATTTCTTCACTGACTCTTCTATGGTGCTCTCCTGCTTCAGTCGGGATTATCCCCTTTCCTAACTGTGATTTGTACATGTCTTTTTCATTCGCAAGGATTTTCCCTTCAGAAGTTACAATTCCAATTCCAAATGTGTGGGCTGTGCTTTCAATTCCTAGGCAGATAAATTTATCCATATCTTTAATTATGATACATTAATTTAAGAAATGGAAGTGCTGCCATGGACGAGATAATTGAAAAAGTTCTTTCTCTTTACAATCTGAAAGATTTGAATCCTATGCAGAAACTTGCGGTGGAGGGAGATTTTTTCGAGAGGAATGTAGTTATCTCAGCTCCAACTGCAAGCGGGAAAACTCTTTGCGCGGACTTCCTTATTTTAAAAACCATTCAGCAGAAAAAGAAAGCTGTATACATCGTCCCGCTGGTTTCACTGGCGAATGAGAAATACCAGACTTTCAAAGAGAAATATTCCAGTCTCGGCTATAAAGTTGCAATTTCGGTCGGGGATTTGGATTCTTCAGATCCTCGGTTGGCAAATTATGACATCATCGTCGTCACGACGGAAAAACTGGACAGCCTGATCAGACATTCAGCCTCTTGGATAAAAGAAGTTGGTTTGATTGTCGTGGATGAGATCCATTTGCTTAATGACCCTTCAAGAGGTCCGACTCTCGAAGTTTTATTAACAAGTTTGAAAGAAATCATCCCTCGCGCTCAAATCCTCGGCCTGTCCGCAACAATAAAAAATTCTCACGAGCTTGCTAAATGGCTGAATGCTTCCATGGTAGTCAGCGACTTCAGGCCAGTGAAGCTTTACGAAGGAGTCGCATTCAATTCGAAAATTTCCTTTTATGAAAAAGAAGGATACGAATTATCGAAACTGGCAACTGATGCGGCGATTGTTGAAAACACTCTTCATATGAACAAGCAATTGCTGATTTTTGTTTCTACAAGAAGATCGGCGGAAAAACTAGCTGAAGATTTGTCTAAGCTTGTAAGATTGAATATTCCAAGGAAGCAAGGTTTCGAGCTGGAGGCAATTTCAGACGAAGCCCTCCACACTCTGGATACTCCTACAAGGCAGTGCAAGAAACTTGCAGAGTGTTTAAAAAATGGGACTTCGTTTCATCATGCGGGACTCTTAGGGAAACAGAGAAGACTGATCGAAGATAATTTCAGGAAAGGACTCATCAAAGTCATAGTCGCCACTCCCACTCTTGCACTTGGAGTGAATCTTCCAGCATTCAGAGTCGTCATCAAAGATGCGAAGAGGTTCTATTCAGGGATCGGAGCCATGTACATTCCTATTTTAGAATACAAGCAGTTTGTAGGAAGAGCTGGAAGACCCCAGTATGATGAGTTCGGAGAATCAATTCTTATAGCCAGATCAGAAGAAGACGCTCAAGAATTGACAGACCATTTCATCATGGGCGAGCCTGAAGACATCCGCTCTAAACTTGCCATAGAATCAGTACTCCGCATGCACACACTTTCTCTGATTTCATCCGAATTTGTCGAATCCGAAAAAACACTCTTGGAATTTTTCGCGAAGACTTTCTATTTTTTTCAGTATGGCGAGATGTCGATGATCGAGGAAAAAATACAGAACATCTTAGACGATTTGATCGAATGTTGTTTCATTGTTTCTAAAAACAACAAACTAATCCCGACAAGAATAGGGAAGAGAGTCTCCGAGCTTTACATAGATCCTCTCACCGCCCATAATTTTATTATTTCTTTGCAGCAGTCTGGTAAAAAAATAAATCATCTCAGCTTCCTTCAAAGAGTCTGTCATACAGATGAGATGAAGCCGTTTCTCAGTGTAAGAAGTACAGAAATGGCTGACATTCATTCGTTCATCATAGAAGAACAAATGCATTTTCTTGAAAAAATTCCAGACGAGTGGGATTTGGAATTCGATGATTTTCTAAAGAGTGTGAAGCTGTCTCAGATGCTCGAGGAATGGATAAACGAAGCTAGCGAAGACGAGATTCTGACAAAGTTTAAAGTGGCTCCCGGAGAACTTAGGACTAGATTGGATAATGCTGACTGGCTATTGTACTCTCTTAATGAACTCGCCTTGCTTCTGGGGATGAAAGACACGCTGAAGGAAATAAGGAAAGTAAGGATCCGCCTCATGTATGGAGTCAGAGAGGAATTATTGCCTCTTGTGAAATTGAAGAATATCGGAAGAGTCAGAGCAAGAAAACTTTTCAATTCCAATTTGAAATCTCTGGAAGATTTAAGAAAAATTCCTTTGGGTAGTTTGTCAGTCATTCTCGGAAGAAAAGTTGCAGAGTCTGTAAAAAATCAATTGGAAGGAAAGCCAGAAACTAAGAGTGAAAAACAATCTTCATTGAAGAAATACTGATGGGACCGCTGGGATTTGAACCCAGGTTCCGAACGCCCGAGGCTCGGGTACTAGACCAAACTATACGACGATCCCATAACCTCATATGAATTTAAATTGGAAAATTTATTTTTACTTTATGAACGCAACAGAGGTATACATATATTCTAATCTAGTTCTTTTTCTTATTTGGCTTGCATGGTTCTTATCGAGACCTGATTTGAGAAAGAAAATGTTAAAACTTGCTTTGTCCGGCTCCATTGCCGGACCTGTTTCACAAATATGGTATTTGCAAGACTACTGGAACCCCTTTGGCAGTTATAGTTTTTCAGGCTTACTGATTGACTTGGTTTTTGCAGCACTTGCTGTCAGCCTAACTGGAAGTTTGTATAATGTTTTATTCCGAATGAAAACCGTCCCTTCTAAAAAATTCAGGAAGCACACTTTAATTAAAACGAATTTTATTTTTATCCTCTTTATAATCGGTGGCCTGATATTTTTTACAAATTTTCTTGGCATTAATTCGATCTATTCCAGCGCGATCATTTTCTTAATTATAAGTGTTATCATGCTACAAGAAAGGA
>JAZDPU010000044.1:0-2334 GCA_043797345.1 Candidatus Aenigmatarchaeota archaeon
TTTTCTGGAAAAAGGATCAATGTTTCAAAAGATAGTCCAGAAATTAAAGTTCAGCTTACTGACACAGATTGTTTGCTCGTCGGTTTCGGAACTAAAATAGACAAGCAAGTTATTGACTCTGCGCCTAGGTTGAAGTATATCGGGATGCTAGGGACTGGATATGGGAATATAGACACTGATTATGCGAAAAGTAAAAACATTGTTGTAACAAACGTTCCTGGATATAGCAGGGAGGCAGTCGCTGAGCTCGTTTTCGGTATGATATTAGATCATATCAGAGAGCTGGAAAAAGCAAAGAAAAGAGCAAATGAAAAAGATTATTCCGATTCTGGCTACGATGCTTCGGAAATAAAGAATAAGTTGTTTGGAATAATTGGCTTGGGAAGAAACGGAGGCAGGGTTGCTGAAATTGCCTTGGGGTTTGGTGCCGATGTAATGTACTGGTCTAGAAACAGGAAAAGAGATTTTGAATCGAAAGGCGTGAAATTCGAAGATGCTGATAGTTTGATTGCCAAATGCGACTTTCTTTCATTGCACCTTTCTCTTAATGATGGCACTAAAAATTTCTTAAATGAAAAGTGCATTCAGAAAATCAAAAGCGGTTGCGTTGTCGTCAATACTTCTCCAATGGAACTGGTAGATATCAATGCTTTGGAAAAAAGACTTGGAAAAGGCGACATTACTTTCATTTTAGACCACTCTGATGAAATGAACGAAGGAGATTTGAGCAGACTTTCTAAATACGAAAATTGTGTAATCTATCCTCCAATTGGTTATATTACGAAGGAAGCAATTATTGTAAAGCAGGAAATCTTCACGAAAAACATAGAAAACTTTTTAAAGGGTTCGCCGACAAACAAGGTCAATTGATCCTTCTATATATTTTTAAATTCTTATTATTAGTTCGGTAAAGATGGATTCTGACGAGGAAGTTCTGAACAACCTTCAAAAACTCACCAATGTCTCTAAAGAAGAGCTTCAAGTAAAGATAGAAAACAAGAGGAAGGAGATGAGAGGGCTTCTTTCATTCGAAGGAGCAGCACATCTTGTTGCGAGAGAATATGGAAAGGACCTTTTCAACAGAACTGAGAATAAACTGCAGATAAAAGATCTTGTGAGCGGGATGAAAAACTGCACTTTTGTAGGAAGGATTTTCAAGATCAGCAACATAAACGAGTTCAAAAGGAAAGATGGATCTTTGGGAAGAGTCGTCAACCTTTTCATAGGTGACACTACTGGATTTGTGAAAATCGCGTTGTGGGACAAGCAGGTGACTCTTGCCGAGGACGGGACCATTAAAATCGGAAGTCTGATGGAGATTGTAAATGCAATTGTGAAAGAGAACACGTTCGGGGATCTGGAACTTTCTGTCGGAAAATACGGGGCAATCAAAATTGCTGAGAATGTAGATCTCCCTAGTGCCCAGGAGATGGAAGAGAGATTCATTTCAGGAAAAATTTCTCGAGTCCAGCTGAAAGACCTTTTTCCGGGAGCTGTCGAGATTGTCGGGACTGTAGTCGACGTTTTCAGAGGAAATTTAATCTTCAACACTTGTACTATATGCGGGACTAAAATGACCGAACAGGAAGGAAAGTTAACCTGCCCTTCGCACGGAGCCGTAGAATCCAACCCAGCACTAGTCCTGAGTTTCATGATAGATGATGGGACCGGAAATGTTCGAGCAGTGGCGTTCAGGCAGTCTGCTGAGAATCTGACAGGGATGACAGCTGGCGAGCTCAGGGACATGGAAGCCGAAGACCGAAATAAATTTATAGGCGAGAAGTTAATTGGTAAGCAGTTGCTTCTGAAGGGCCGTGCAAAGAGGAACAAAATTTTCGATAGAATAGAAATAGTAGCTGACGTGGTTACAGAAATTAATCCTTTAGAAGAGAGTAAGAATTTATTGAAAGAAGTTGAGAGCAAGTTAACCACTCGAGAGAGTGGCTTAACGTGATGAATTAAGAAAGACAAAAGTGATTTGATGGAAAAGAAAGAAATCCAGCTTGAAGACATTCCAGGAGTAGGAGAGAAGACTGCAGAGAAGTTGAGAGGTGTGGGTATGTCTGATCCGATGTCCCTTGCTGTGAGTTCCCCTGGAGAGTTGGCTGCGATTGCGGAGATCGGTGTTGATACTGCCGCCAAGATCATCCATGAAATAAGAGGGATGCTCGAGATAGGATTTGAGACCGCGGACAAAATAGCTGAACGAAGGACGAATGTCGCAAAGATAACCACCCATTCAAAAAATCTCGACCAACTGTTGGGTGGAGGAGTTGAAACTCAAGCGATTACAGAAAGCTATGGTGCTTTTAGTTCTGGCAAGACTCAGATGGG
>JAZDPU010000045.1:0-4162 GCA_043797345.1 Candidatus Aenigmatarchaeota archaeon
GCTCTGTGTACTTTGACTTTGGAAAATCCCGTTTTTCTTACCAATTGGTTTTGATTGATTTTCCCATTAGCTTTTTTCAGTTCGTCTATGATAGATTTCTCTTCGGGCGTCAACAACAAAGAAGTGATATTTTCTTTTACAGATTTCAATTCCTTTTCTCTGGTCAATTGCCAAATTGATATTCCTCCCAATGTAGAAGTAATACCCACAAACAGCAGCATTACAGACACAGGAGATGTCAAAATAACATTAATATTGGATAGAGGCATGAACCTTTCGCTTTCAAATGATCTATTTGATTGAGAAAAATTACCTTGAGGTCCCCTTTCTCTGAACAGATTGAACGTCTCAACTCCCCAAAGCACAGAATATGCTTGAAGCAAGGACGATACAAGGGAAAAACCGCCTACCAAAAAAAGCAGAACCATGACAATCGAATGCTTCAAGTATCTTTTTTCCATCACATATCACTGGTTTCATGCTGTTTCTCGTTTCAAGTGGTTTCAATCAAACTTATATACTGTTTCGAACTTAAATAAATAACTAAATGTTAATGAAAATACGAGTGAGAACATGGAACCTGTAATCGAACTGAGAGATCTTAACAAAGAATACAAAATGGATGATGTACTAGTGCCAGTATTGCATGACATAAATTTAAAAATATCGAAGAATGACTTTGTCTCGATAATGGGCCCTTCTGGTTCTGGCAAATCGACATTGTTGAATATGATTGGTGCGTTAGATAAACCTTCATCTGGTAAAGTTTTCATTGATGGAATTGATCTGTCAAAACTTTCCGAGAATGAG
Organism: Candidatus Aenigmatarchaeota archaeon; assembly: GCA_043797345.1. Taxonomy (GTDB): domain Archaea; phylum Aenigmatarchaeota; class Aenigmatarchaeia; order CG10238-14; family SCSR01; genus JAGVVV01. The sequence continues at coordinate 811 of JAZDPU010000045.1, forward strand.
ATTACTAGAACACGAGGTAAGAAAATTGGTTTTGTTTTTCAGGTATTCAACCTCTATTCAACATTAAATGCCCTAGAGAATGTCGAGCTGCCTATGATGATTTTGGAAAAAGATAAAGTTGCGAGGAAGAAAAGAGCGATGGAATTGCTCGAGTCTGTTGGATTGAAAGACAGGGCAGAACACCTGCCATCTCAGTTGTCAGGTGGTGAGAGGCAGAGAGTGGCTATCGCAAGAGCAATGGCAAATGATCCGTCATTCATTTTAGCCGATGAGCCAACAGGCAATCTCGACTCTAAATCTGGAAGTGAGATAATGGAAATATTTACAAAGTTGAACGAAAAGGGTAGAACAGTCCTCATAGTCACACACGATACAAACATTGCTTCTCATTCAAAACATATAATAAAAGTAAAAGACGGAAGAATATTGAAGGGTGGTAAAAAATGAAATCCGATATAATTCTGTTGTCATTTGTGATTGCCGGGATGCTTTTTGCTAATTTAATTTTTGCCGACCCGCTTGTGCAGGTGAATACTACCGTAAACCCCGTTCCGATCGCTCCTGGGTCAGAAGGTTATATTCAACTCACATTTACAAATTCAGGAACTACAACTGCTTCAAACGTGCAAATAACTGGAATGTCTTCTGATCCATCCATTTCAGTTTCACCGAATGGAATTGTCAATTTAGGCTCGTTGGCAAATGGCAAATCCACTACAGCAGTCTTCAAATTTTTAGTTTCTAGTTCTGCATCTTCAGGATTATACACAGTCGGATTTACGTCAAGCTATTGCTCAACAGGATGCACTGAGGTCGATTCTACTGTTGTGATCACTGTTCAATCTTCTTCAGCCGTCCAAGTAACTTCTATAAGGCCTGACACATTGTCTGCCGGTAAAACAACAACTTTGAATTTCGATTTAGTGAATGAAGGGAACGATGTAATCAATAATATTATTCTTACATGGCAAACTCCGAACAACGAGATACTCCCTCTCGGACTAAGTAACAGGCAGTATATTTCTTCTTTGATTGGTCATCAAACTACAACCATCCCTATCAACGTTTCAGTCGGTCCGTCTGTTTCACCTGGCATTTATCCTTTATCCTTACAGCTCGTTTATTTTGACAAATCTGGATCAAGGCAAACCGTGAATTCGACTGTTGGAATTAAAATCGGCGGTGCAACTGATTTTGACATTAGCCTCCAGCAGTATTCGGCTGAAACAGCTTCTTTATCAATAGCAAATATTGGTGTCAATCCTGCTACAAGTGTTTCAGTTGCCATCCCACAGCAAAATAACTTCGCGGTGACTGGAGCGAGCAGTGTCTTCTTGGGTACTCTTAACTCGGGAGATTTCAGTGTTGCTAGTTTTCAAATATCATCCACCTTTTCGAGAAATTCTACTGGGGTCCCAGGAAATCCGACTGGACGTATTGGAAATTCAACCGCCGGAACTTCGAATGCGTTGACTGTAGAAATTTCTTACTCGGACACAAGCGGCACTAGGCAAACAGTCCAAAAGGAGATTACATTGAATCTAGCATCACAAGCTGCGGGATCTTCGACATCGACTTTCCAAAGGAACAGTGGCCTAGGACTGGTAACAATTATCGAGATTGTTGTCATTGTAATCGCCGTTGCTGTTGTAGTTGTGTGGTATCTCAAACGCAGAAAAAATAAAATCATAATCGCTTTTTTGGGAAGGATGTCAAGAAAGCCAGGTAAATGAATTGATTTCACTTTTCCAGGCCAGGTGTAGTTGATATGAAATTTTTTGACATATTGTCAATGTCGATGAACAGTTTGACTCATAGAAAGCTTAGAAGCTGGCTCACCGTTTTGGGAATCGTTGTCGGTGTGGCTGCTGTAGTAGCTTTGGTTTCTGTTGGGCAAGGCTTGCAGCAGAGCGTTCAGAATCAGCTAGGTGGTCTGGGAGCCAATCTCATCACCATTTCCCTCGGTTTCCAGAGAGCAGGAGGGGGATTCGGTTTTGGCGGAGAACGGGCAACAACCACATTCTCAAATCTTACAGACACCGATATAAGAATTATCCGATCGACTCCTGGGATAATGTATGTAGATGGCATCATTTCTGGCAGAGCAGCCGTTTCATTTTCTGGCCAGAGTTCGTTACTGTCCATTCAGGGAGTTGACACTTCAGTTTGGAAATTCATGACAACTGAGAAACTTGAAGCAGGAAGATATCTTTCTACTGGTGATACTTATGTGGCAGTGGTCGGATACAATGCTGCTCATGGTTTGTATAAGCATGACATTCTGCTAAACAGTATTATTTCGATTGAGAATCATAGTTTTAGAGTCGTAGGAATATTGCAATCAGGCGCATCCACCATCGGGGGTGGAGGAGGAGGGTCTACAATTTACATTCCGAGAGAGAACGCAAGGCAGGTCCTTACGACTGATTTGGCATCCAACCAATATTCGTCCATCTCAGCAGAGGTCTCTCAATCTTCAGATGTGCAAACTGTGGTGAATCAATTGACAACTAATCTCATGCTGACAAGGCATGTGACAAACATCACTAGAGATTTCTCTGTTACTTCATCATTGTCAGTGCAGCAATCAATAAGTTCTATCACCAGCACTGTGACATACTTTTTGGCTGGGATCGCAGGAATATCTCTGTTTGTTGGAGGGATAGGAATTGCAAACACCATGTTCATGTCAGTCATGGAAAGGACTAGGCAAATTGGAGTTTTAAAATCTTTGGGAACGACCAATGGTGAAGTCATGAAACTTTTCCTTACAGAATCCGGACTTCTGGGATTGATAGGTGGAGTAATCGGTGTCATGCTGGGAATTATTTTGTCCGCGTTGATCTCACTGATAGGAGGAGGCGGTCTTTCTTTCTTTGGTGGAAGGGGTGGAGGCCAAGGATTGCAGACAGTTGTGACGCCTGAAGTCGTCTTTCTTGCAATCGGATTTTCAGTTTTTATTGGGGCTGTTTCTGGTCTATTCCCTGCAAGGAGGGCTGCGAAGTTGGAACCTGTTGAAGCGTTGAGATACGAATAGCATGTGGGCATATGGTCTTGTGGGGATGTGATTAAAAACAATTCCTTCGCGGGTTCAAATCCCACCTGCTGCAAGGAAATAAAATATGGGATATGAAATTAAAATTTCAGTAAAAAAGGAAGAACCCACGCATACATGGACTTATGACGAATTATTGAGACCATATTTTCAATCATTTGTAATTATCGAAAATGATTTTAAAGATTTAATAGCATCGACAGGAACAGCGGTTTTAGATATGCTTGATGACACTGATTATAGATTTGTTTTCCATTCTTTCTTTACGAAACAATTCAGTTCGTTTTGTGAACAACG
>JAZDPU010000046.1:0-2667 GCA_043797345.1 Candidatus Aenigmatarchaeota archaeon
GTGCGGACACCAGATCACTGGATGAGTTCCTTGGACTACATAACCTTTCTTTCTCAGAGTGTTGTACTGCCATTCGACGAATCTTGAATAAGTAGGAGTCATTGTAGTGGTGATGAAAGTCCTTCTCCAATCAACAGACGAGCCGGCCATTTTCAATGTCTTAATCCATCTACCCATCCAATACTTTGCAGTGAATTCAGGCCCGTGCTTGACAAAATTCTTTATATCAGCATCAGTCGCTCCGAATAATTTGAAAGTTGAAATCTGGACAGGGTCCTTTTTATCCAGCCTTTCTATCGCCCCGACAATTGGTTCTCCTGTCGCGTGAAAAGCCTGAGGATAAAGTGTGTTGAATCCGTTCATCCTCTTGAATCTCGTGTATGTATCTCCCCTGAGAAACGTGAATCCCGCTCCAATGTGCATCCCCCCATTGACATACGGATATGGAATCGTGAGAAAGAACTTGGGTTTTTTCGATAAATCAGTTTCAAATATTTTAGATTTCTCCCATTTTTCCTGCCATTTCTTCTCAATCTTTGCGAATTTTGACTTTTTCATTTACCGAACACGTACCTTAAAATTAATTCGTAAACCCTAAATAATAGTTTCAAAAATCCAGTTTATAATCTTCTCGTTATGCTCACGACAGTCTCTCTGACAGTGTAGTAAGGAATGGCCATGCAAAACTTTCCTACACCGAAAACATAAACACCCAAGGAAATTTGCCCATTTCCACACTGATGGCGAGGCGAATACGAATGATATCCAAATGCCGCTTTCCATGATTTCGCTTCGATTCTCTCTAGAAGAGGGAGATGATCTTCTCCATCACGGATTCTATCTTGGTATCTTACTTCTTCTTGAATTGGTCCGAAATCCATGAAATTTTGTTGTTTGTTAAAAATTTAAGATTGAGGAAAGACCTATTCAAGAAGTTCAGGTGTAGGAACAGTCACTTGAGTCGTTTGTGTCTTCGTAAAACCACCAAGAATGTTCTCAGCAAAGTAGATTATCGGTGGCTGGGTCGGGAAAATCATAGAAATCACAATCAGTAGAACTAATGCAGCGAATATTCCAATTATTCCAGCGACTATTCCTTCCGATCTGTTTCTTCTTCCTATCCAATACGGCAGTCCGAACAGAGAAACTATCAACACACCAGCATTAAGGAGGAAAAACAGTATCACCGTCGGCTGTCCCGAATAATAATTATACGAGTAGATTAGTCCTGAGAAGTAAGTTAAAGCAAAGTAAGCAACCACGAAAATAAATCCTGAAGCCATTCCAGTCAGCAATGCCCTTCCAAAAGAAAATCCACTCCTTCTTCTAACCTCTCCGCCTTCAAATCTCCTCTCAAAGACTTTTCTGACTCTTCCCATGAGGAAGAAATAGAATACGAACAAGAAGGCAACTATTATTACAAGTCCCCACACGATTTCTTGGACGTACAGCAGCCAGAAATTACTTCCATACAAACCAGAGACAGTGAATGATTCTCCTGGCATGAGATTCTGTGCTGAATACTGAGAGCCTCCATAATATGGACCAGGATATCTTATCGATTCTACCATTTGCTTAGCGCTTCCTGACGACATCGCAGCAAACACATCCGAAGATCTGTAGTTTATATCAAACTTCGGTTTTCCCTTTAATTCCATGTTCTCAGGAACTGATACACTAGCAGAAACATATCTGATCAATGCATTCGGATCCTGGACGGTCTTGAAACTGAATCCAAACCCTTGGAACGTCTCTTTGGCAATCTTTGGTGTTGAGTAGACCAGATAAATAGTATTCTGCTGGGTGGGCATCAACGGATGAGCCAAATCAATTCTCAATACTGTTGAAGATGCAAGAGTTTCAGTCGTGTAGTTCAAAAATTCCGGTTCATAGTATATCGGATAATTCGGTCCGCACCTGTAATCTCCACCGCATCTGTCCAAAGGATTGTAATAGTAACCTCCGCTCTGGACCAATTTATAAATCTGGACATTATAATTCGGGATTTCTAAAACAATCGATGAAACATTTTTATCAGTAAGGCTCTCCAGATTCATCGTAGCAACTACGAACGCATTTCCGTTCCCACTCAACTCGACATTGTAATAATCATTCGAATGCCAGTAGCCACTTCCGTATGTAGATTTTTTCTCTCTATAAAATTTCCATTCTTCTATCTCTTGTCCGTTGATCGAGCAAACTCCATATTGACTGCCGTCCGGATTCGTTTTTATAATAGATTTTCCACCCTGTTCGACGCAATAGACCGAAGCTGGATTAGGCATGGCCAATGCTGAAGGAATTAAGAACATCAGAATTGTCAAAACAGTAAATAATTTTTTCATCTCAATCCTCCTCTTAGATTTTGTTTTTTAATCAGATAATAGCTTATTCCGACTAATCCAGCTGCCAGAAGAATTCCTGACAGATAGAGCAAGTATGGAATCTGAGTGGTTGCTGAAGAAATTAATGCAGGTATCGGAGATCCAGCTCCTGTATTTTTTGAATATGTAGCGGCTTCTCTTCCAATGTCAGTCACAGCTTGCAAAGTTCCTTGGTTCTGATAAGAGAAATAGCTAACCGCACTCCCTGCGATTGCAAGAATCGAAGTAGATAAAATTATTATCAGGTGTCTGGATTTCGAAGAAATTATTCCTTGTCCTCTGT
>JAZDPU010000047.1:0-6924 GCA_043797345.1 Candidatus Aenigmatarchaeota archaeon
CTAATTCCTTTACCAGCCTGCTAAGAAACAGATCAATGTCTTTCTTCTTTATCGTCGCCCCTGCCGCATGGTCATGCCCTCCGCCTCCATCAAGTCCCTCAGAAACCTTCCTGAGCAAATTCCCCAAATGGATCCCATCATTCTGGAATCTGGAATTTACAGCGACCTTATCTCCTTCGTCACGCAGCAAAACTATTATTTTATCTTGATACTTGTAGCTCAGCTCTGTCGCAAGCGAAGAAGTCAGCGGTCTTTGTACTTCTCCGACATTCGAAACCATCAATTTTATTTTCTTATGCTCCACCAAATTCTTCCAAAACTTCTTTTTAATCTTGTTGTACTCTTCCAAATATTTTTTCCAGCATCCGTTTATCTCTTCATTTCCATCAAGCTCTTCAAACGAATTTATCTTCAATAAAATGCCCCTGACTTTTTCAAATCCGATCTGCGTCAATGCAGCGTTCAACCTGAATGCAGCCTTTGCATATTTAGTTTTTCTCGCTTCTTCTATAGTTTCGGCTTTCATTTTCTTTTCCAGCAGGTCCTTGCAGTCTCTAAATCCGCTATCCCCGACAGTTCCAACAATAGCCAGCCATTCCATTTGATCATCTTCAGAAATTTTCCAGACCAGATACGAAGTCGGCTGATATATTCTTTCATTTACCAGCCTAGGATTCATGTACACGATTTTTTCAGTGTTCATGTCTTTGACTGGAGGGTGATGGTCTATCAGAAGAATCTCTTTGTCCATCTCAAACAGTATTTTCCACATATACGAGATATCGATGTCAAGCACAACAATCTTGTCGAACTTTCCGATCTCTTCTATCTCGTCCTCGCCCAATTCGTTCGACCAGCTGACTACTTTCGTTGGTTCGACCCCATTCTTTTCAAGAAATTTCTGGAACAAAACAGCAGATGCAGCTCCGTCCAAGTCAGTATGGTGGATCAATAAAATTCTATCTTCATCTTTCAGTTTATTTACAAATTCTCTTGCCCGAGAATAGAGATCATTTAGATTCCTTTTCAGTTTTTTCACCGATTAATTTCTTCAATGTTTCTTCGTCGAAAAGCATTATGCGCGATTCTTCCTGGGCTTTCTTTCCAAGGTAATGGTATTCTGTCAATGACAGCATCGAATCCAGATAATGAAGTATCAGTGCTTCGTAGCTTCTTGGAGGTGTAGGTCCGTTCTCTCCGATATGCGAAGCGACTATGTGGATCACTTCTTCAGGGAAATCCCTGTGGTAAAGCTCGGCCACTCCAAGGAATGAATGATCGAGCATCACTCCCGTGTGCTCTAATCCGCCTTTGGTCCTCTTCCATTCGTATATCTTCATGATGTCATGCAAAATCGCAGCAGCAACAAGATAATCCGAATTTATTTTCAGGCCAAAATTCTTTTCCAACGACTTTGCAGTCTCGAAGCACAATTCAGTGAGAGTGACCGTGTGCTTTATCAAATCCCTTTCAACAGACCCTTCGCCAGCATTGAAAGGTGCTCCGGCATCTTCATACTTCTCCTTCGGATATTTTTTGAAATCCTTGTTCGCCGGCTGAGGATTCTTGATAAATGCGACTACCTTTTCTCTCAGTTCCTTGTCCTTGATCTTCAGGGATAATTCAATCAATTCTTTCATATCCTCATCACTTTCAACATCTCTCTCAGTTTATTTAACCCTTCTTTTTCATTGTCATAATCTATCAGTTTTATCAGTCCTTTCTTTGCAGCACCCCTTATTAACGGGGTGACGTTCATCGCATTGTTGGTAAGGCAAATTATTTTTTTATTATTGTCCAAGGCCCATCCGATTTCTATGCCTGATCCAAGAGAAGGATTGCTGACTTCAGCTACTATGATATCCGATTTTTCAACTTGTTCTCTGTCCGCGTCAAAAACTTTATCGACAACATGATCTGCCAGTCCGTTGAATATCTCTTTGTCTGTGAATCCGACAGTGCTTGCAGTGTTCAGATGAGGAACATGAGCTTCCATCCCAGCTTCTTCAACTACTTTCCCGATTTTCTCGTATATTTTCCACCAAGACATAGGGGTATGTCTAAGCGAACCCGCTACATACACCTTTGCAGATTTATTTTTCTTTTCCATTTCTATCCGAACAGAGCACTTAAACCGGCAGCAGCCTCTTCAGCCTTCTTACTCGTGTCTTCTTTCTTCTCTTCCTTCGTAGTCTCGGCAGCAGGTGCAGCAGCTGAAACAACAGCTTGCTTTATCGCTTCGTCTATGTTCACACCTTCCAGACTGGCAATCAGCGCTTTAACTTTTGCTTCGTCTGGTGAAGCTCCGGCTGATTGAAGGACTTTCTTCACAGAATCTTCTGTGATAGGCTGTTTAGTGCTGTGCAGCAATAGTGCTGAATACACATACTCCATTTAACTCGTACCTCCAATTTTATTTCGAATGCCACTGGCAATCTGAAATCCTTTGGCTAATAGATAACCGATATTTTCTTTTGTCGGGAATTCTATCTCGACTGATAGATTGAGAGCTTGAGTGAACGCTTCCTTCAGTTTATTGATGTAAGGCTCTCCTACAAGGCTCAGAACATCCTTCCCATAAATCATCCCCTTATGATAAAGGGCAACCACATTCATTCCGACAAGCATAGGCTGTATGTTCAATTTCTTCAACGCGCTCGCTACAGCAGCATTGATCACGCTTCCTTTCCTGGCAACTACCACATCTCTCTTTATCGCTATCTTTCCCTCTTCAACTCCAGCGGCAATACCAGCTTTTGATAATTCACTAATAGCTGGTCCAGGGAGCAAATTAGTCGGTCCGGCGCTGACCTCTATGTCATTAGGCGCGACATCTCCGACTTTTGCAGGTGCAGGAGATTTCAGCTTGTCGACAATGCCATAAATCTTGAAAGCATCCATGTTCGTCAAAATCAACCCAGTCTGAAGAGGAATAAGTTTTCTGAATTCGTCCATCTTTTCTTTTTTTACTCCGTCCAATGCATGGAGCAAGATCGCCTTCTTCGATATCCTCAGTTCAGCCTGCCCCCTCACTTTCTTTTTAATCTGCTGTATCTGTTTTGTCGGCAGCTTGTGCATGTCGACTATTCCCATGACTTCATAAGAATCAATTGCCTTTCTCAATTCCTCTACTGCTTTCAATTTCGTTTCTTTTACCATTACCTACTATCTCCTTCTCCATGGATTTTGTCCCGTGATTTTCTGGATTCCAATTTATTTATGTTGGTGGCTGCGACGTCGCTCAAAGAGATTCCGAATTCAGATGATACTCTTGCCATGTACCAAAGCAAATCTCCCAGCTCTCTCTTTATTTCTTCCTTGAATTGGCCATCAGGTTTGCTGTTTTTATCGCGAATTAATTTCTTCACCTTTTCAACTATCTCTCCAGTCTCTCCGGCCAATCCCAAAGTCGGATAAATGAAATTATTTCCAACATCTGGATACATCGCAGTCGTCCCAGCTTTCTCTTGGTATTCGTCAAATTCCATCTACATCTCCACCTTTACCGGCTCCCCCATCGTCAGCTTCAATTTAGCTTTTCCAATGTTACTCTTCCCTTTCGGCAATCTGGTCTCCAAAAATTTCAACACAGTTTCTATATTCTCAGTCACGTCCTCGTCTTTCATCTTCTCATTCCCGACCAGGCACTGTATCACAGGAGAATCTTTCACTCTGACTCTTACAGATTTTTTATAATTCTTCACCAGAGCATTTGCGTCCCCGGCCAAAATTTTAGGAATCTTCCCCCTCGGACCGACATAAGCGCCCAGAATTTTTCCGACCACAGGCATCAGCTTTGGCTCAGCCAGGAAGAAATCAGTCTGCTTCACCAACGTCTTGGAAATCCTCTTGTTCTTGGCAAGATTCTGCAAATCGGCATTAGTCATGACATCAAAACCTTCCCCTGTTATGTTGTCAGAGAAAACCATCACTCGCGCTTCGTCCCCTCTTCCATGAGGAAGAACAACATCATCGGTGAATTTACTCTCCGGCTTTTTCAGATCGAATTCCTTCAGAGAAATGACAAGATCGAAAGTTTGAGAGAAATTCCTTTTCTTGGACTTTTCCCTCGATTCCTTTACAGCCTTCAGTATTTTTTCATTCATCCAGGTCCCTCCTGCCGAAGCAGTGCATACGGGTTATTTTCTTTTAGTGGTCAAACCTTAAATGCCTTTCCTTTTAAGAAGTCCTTCACGATTTTTCTTTCTGGCGGATAATCAATAGACTTGTAATTCCCTTTCCAATATTCGATCATCAACGAGTCTTCCAACGCCACAAAAAGATGAGACCTGTATGCCTTTATCGTTACCACATCTCCAGATTTTATTTTCTTCTGGACTTCAACCTTTTTAGTCTTGACATTGATCACTCTCAAAAAGAATGATCCAGAAAGAATTATGTGTGTCTGATCTTTCCGATGGTAGTGGCCGCCCCTAGGAGCGCCTTTCACAGAAAATATTATCAGATGATTTTTTCCTTTGAATTTGAAATAATACATCTTTCCGCGTCTGTCTTGATGCCTGAATTCAATATCAAACTTCTTCATAAGAACTATTTCAGAATTGTATCGTATTTGCCTTCGTCAATCTCTTTCAGGACTTCCTTCGGTTTCTTTCCCTCGATCGTCACAGGCATCGATGCGCAAGTTCCGATAATAGTCTTCACTGCATTCTTGAAATCAGCCGCAAGAAGATTGTCCTGTTTCATCTTCGCAACTTTTACAACCTGTTCCATGGTAAGATTTCCGACAGAAGTTTTTCCTGCAGTCTTCTCCTCCTCAGTAATTTTTGCCAACTCGACCCCAAGCTCCTTTTTCAGGATGCTTGTCACCGGAGGAGTCCCGACTGCTATCTCTATCTCCTTGGTTTTCTTATCAATGATAATCTTCACAGGAACTTTCATCCCAGAATAATCCTTCGTCTTTTCATTAATCTTCTTGAAAACTTCCTGGATGTTTACTTTCATCATGGATAATCTAGGAGCTAAAGCAGGTCCAGGTGCAGCCTTCCCACCTTCAACCAAAGTATCAATAGTTTCTTTGTCAGACATACTAGACACTTTTCTCTATCAACTTTATAAGTTCTACTGATACAGTCACAGGAATAGGGACTGCAATTTCCACAAGTTCAATCGTGACCTCTCTCTTGGTCTTGTCATATCTGACAACTTTCCCTTTCTCTCCTTTGAAAGGACCGCCGATGACTTCGACCAGATCCCCATTATTCAAAACAATCTCGACCGTCTTCGGCTCCAAAAATCTCTGTATCTGCGACAATTCGATCGGAGATTTTATCAGCCCTCTCACATGAGGAACCATCTGGACAGACTTTTCAATGTCCTTCAACTCACCTTCCACAAAAATGTAACCTTTGATCTCTTCAGGATGCACAAGCGACTGGATCTGGAGAGAGTGATTCTTAGCTTTAGCAGAAATTGACTCGATGACAATATTTTCTCTACCGACTACAGTTTTCACAGTGTATATCAAATTTTTCACCTACATTCCAAGAAGAACAGACATGAAATAAAAAGCAAATCCCATCACTCCGATTATCACAATTCCCATCGCGCAGATTCTTCCTGTCAAAAAATATTCATCTTTCTCAGGCTTCTTCGTAACCATCAGGACTCTCTTATAACTTGATAAAGTTTCTTTCAAATTAATCACACGAATTCAACTCCAAGATCATCCTGAATCCCCTTCTTCCCTTCTTTGCTCCACAGTTTCTGCGGCCCGAATATCTGCGGAGACTTCACTCCGGTTATAATCAGCATGGCTCTTATCGTCTCTCCTAAAGATTTTTCTACCTGAGCTCCCCAGATAATCTTCGCATCAGGAGAGATTTTTGACGAGACAGCTTCTACAATTGACTGCGCTTCCCTGATTGTGATGTCAGGCCCGCCTATAACATTTATCAAAGCTCCCTTCGCCCCTTCCACGTCTACAGAAATCAACGGGTTGTTCAGCGCTTTCTCCACTGCCTCAACTGCTCTTTTATCCGAATCACTCTCTCCCATACCTATCAATGCCAATCCACCTTCTCCCATCACAGCTCTCACATCTGCGAAATCCAGATTTACCAGACCAGGTTTAGTTACAAGCTCTGCAATCCCTTTCACAGAGTTAACTAATATTTCATCGCAAACTTTAAATGCTGTTCCTAGGGAGACATCCGGAACCATCTCAACCAGCCTGTCGTTCGGTATAACAATCAAAGTGTCGACCTGTCCTTCAAGGTTTTCCAATCCTTCCCTCGCATTCGCCATCCTCTGCTTTCCTTCCATCGCGAATGGCAGAGTCACAATAGCTACAGTCAATGCCCCAAGTTTTTTCGCAACCTCAGCAACAACAGGCAGGCTTCCAGTCCCAGTCCCTCCTCCCAGGCCGCAAGTCAAAAATACCATGTCAGCTCCCTGCAGGGCTTTTTTTAATTCCTCTTTGCTCTCTTTAGCAGCTTCCATCCCAACTTTCGGATCTGCTCCAGCACCCAAACCAGATGTCAATTCTCTTCCGATCAAAACCTTCTTGTCCGAATCTGTGTATAAAAGATCTTGTGCGTCGGTATTGATCGCAACAGTCTCGGCTCCGACTATCCCAACCTGCATCAGTCTTGTTATTGTGTTGTTTCCAGCCCCTCCAGCCCCGACTACCTTGATCTGAGTCTTCCTGCTCTCAAGAATCTGCCTCAATTCTTGGTCTGCATCTGGAGATCTGCTCTCCTGCTGATAGCCCCTTTCACTCAACTGTTTTATTCCCATGAGAATCCCTGTAATTAATTCATTAAAGTAAAAATATATGTTTAGTCCTTCTTTTCCACCAGTTCGAAGGCGTCTTTAAACCACACTTTTTCTATCCCGCCAGCCCATTTTATTATTATATTTGCAATATTCTGCTTCGTCTCGCTCAGCATGTCGTATTTTTTC
>JAZDPU010000048.1:0-8312 GCA_043797345.1 Candidatus Aenigmatarchaeota archaeon
TGGACATCTCTGGTCATGATTGAGGAAACTTTTTCTTTCACATCCTGCCTTCTGAGATAGGCGTCGAGGAAATCTCTGAGGGTGATGATGCCGACTAGAGAATTTGATTTGTTCACAACAGGAAGTCTCCTATGCCCACTATCCAGCATCTTTTTTATTACATGCTCGATATTCTCATTCTCAAGACAAAAAATAGGCTGCATCTTGGTGATGCTAGTTATTTTACTGAACCTGTCAAGACCGGACTTTTCCAGTTCTATTCCGATGACTCCAATTCTTCCTTGCAATCTTCACACAACCATTGGCCACGCTCTAATTCCAAATCATCATTGTAATTCCCGCACGAATCGCAAATTCCTGAAGTAAATCTTTCTTTTATCTCTGGAGAGCTTTCTCTCATCTTGAGCTTGTATTCTAAAAGATCAAGCATCTCCGGGGAGGTTCTTGCTATGTCTGATAAAGAAATCATTCCGACGATTTTGCAGTTGTCCATGACTATCAGTCTTTTGATGTTGCTACGCTTCATTTTTCTCGAAGCTTCGAGCATCGAGTCACCGGGTTTGATTGTGACAAGAGGTTTTGACATCACATCTTTTACCTTGACTGTCGAGGGTTTGATGTCCTTTGCGATTATTTTTTTTATCAAATCACTGTCTGTCAAAAGGCCTACGGGCTGATTCTTTTTGGTAACTATTACAGCAGCTCTCCTGTTAACTCTCATCAATTCGCCTGCAGCCTTCACTGTCTTCTCCATGTCGACAGTCAAAGGCTTGGTCATTATGTCTTTTACTGATACTGGCATTGTTTCACCTACATTATAATACTGAACGGTTGTCTTATATTTTTTGCAAAAATTCGCCTATTTTCATTCCATCGCCAATTTTAACTTTTTGTGTAGGCTCTAGAACACTGATTTTTCCATAGCCAAAATCCACAACCAGATAAAAAGGAAAGCCTGAAAGACTGTTTTCCATGTAACCATTGTAATAGAGTGTTTTTTTCTTTGTGGATTTCACTTGAAGAAGAACGCATTTCCCTCTTTTCATGCAGATGAGGTCAGCTTCCCCCAGACTTGCCCCTGCTCTAACAACGTTCCATCCATTCTCCTCGAAAAGAATCCTGATCTTCCTTTCGACCATGTATCCTTTCCTTTTCACAAATGCCATGAATTAAATTAGTAGCAAACCACAAATATTTCCTATGGTAATTAGTAGAAGGTGCTTTTCGTGAACATTCTGGTCATAGGTGACATTCACAACGACGTCGAAAATATCATCAATTATGCTGACAAGGTTTCCATGATGGACTTTGATGCCGTAATTTGCCCTGGGGATTTCACTGATGTCCCGCCTAGAGGCTTCACTTCAGTGGAAATTGCTAAACTAATCCTTGAAGAATTGAGGACTTTTAAAAAACCCATCGTAACAGTTCCGGGAAATTGGGATGACCAGGTTTTGAAATATCTTGAGAAGGAAGACGTGAGCATCCATGGGAAAGGAAAGATTATCGGTGATGTTGGATTTTATGGTTTTGGAGGCGCGAAGACTCCTTTCAACACTCCTCTCGAGCCTTCTGAGGATGAAATAGAGATGGGTTTGAAAAGAGGTTTTCTCCAAGTGAAAAATGCCAAATATAAGGTCCAAGTTACTCATGTCCCTCCTGTCAGGACTAAAGTTGACAGGACTTATTCTGATGCCCACATCGGTTCTGCAGCTGTGAGGAAGTTTATAGAAGAAAATCAGCCTGATGTGGCAGTATGCGCGCATGTCCATGAGGGAAGGGGGACTGATGAGATCGGAAAGACAAAGATTCTTAACAGTGGGAGATTTCCAGAGGGGTATCTGGGGCTGATCACATTGAAACCGCAAGATGTTTCTGTGAAAATTGTCAACCTGATTTAGGTTTTTTACAACCAAAAAGCTTTATTATGCCTAAAAAGAAATTAAAGTCCTAAGCCCACGGAACAGAAAGGTAGAAATTAGTTAGCTTAGTGTAACCACGGGAAAAGGAAAGGTAGAAATGACTAGGTTAGATTCACTTATAAATATTTCTGTAGAGCAGGATATAGAAAAGACCGTCAATGATTTTGCCGAAAGGCTCGACTTTTTGGATATACAGCTGTTGAGAAAGTTCTATGTTACGAATTCTCCGTTTCCGTACGACACCCAGCCGTACTGCTTCCCTCTCCTGTTCAAGGAGATGAGAGAGGTCCATAAGATCAAAATTGGGACTGAGGCTCTGAGGAAGAGGTTGGACAACCTTGTTAAGGTTGGGTTGTTGGAGAAGATAAGAAATTCCAATCCTGCCAACTACTCTCCGGTGAGAGGTAGAGAAAATTTTGTGAGAGCGGCTGTAGTAAAGTTCTTCATGATGAGCGGACTGCAGAAATATTTATGAATGTTCTGTGTGGAATTATTCTGAACCCTCAAAATTGTTTTGGTTGAGATATACGGTGGGATTTTTTATGACTCTTCCTCAATTAAGAGGATTGGAAGAATAATTATGATTATTCCAAAGAATTTTTATGGTCTTTTAGAAGAATAAATATAATATATATATTATATAGAACATTCATATTATTATATTATATATGGAAGAAATATATATCAAATCTTTTTTTGAAAACTGGTTAACGGGTACAGCCCAAGAGTTTGTTAAAGATTGTGTTGTTTGTGGTGGGCAAGTCGATTTCGCGATAAAGCAACCCTACGGTTACGAAGCTATTGAAGTCAAAGGCAGTAAGGCAAATCCCACACACACAACAGGTCAATTAATAAATCTAATGAGAAGTTTTTCCCACATTACCCTTCTCGCTCCACTGGTGTTAATTAAAAAGGTAGATCAGATTATCCGAGAGTCCAAGGCAAATATCAGTGTCGGTTACATGGTTTTGGGAAGTAGCGGCTTTGTCTATATTAAAAAACCAAACCCGAACACATACTATTTTAAACAACCTATCGGGTTAAAAGTTGCAAAGCCAAAGCACAAGCAATACATGCGGATCAATGAAATAGACGTCGCGGTGATGAATGAATTCAAAGACAGGGCTTTCACAACAGCAGACATCTCGAAAGCACTGAACACATCTATGATAAACGCACAACATAGGATAACCAGGCTTAAAAAAGCGAAACTTATAGAAGAGCTTACCGACGGAACAACATATCCGAAAGGTTTCAAGTTCGTTAAAAATGTCAATAAGGACGAACTGATAACGCTGGACATCTAAACCAACTAATTTCAGAACTATTTCAAAAAAGAATAAATATGACAAATCATAAAAAATCAGTATGAAAAGAGGAAGACCTGCCATCCGCAACCTGATGCACGACACACTTCTCAATGTTCTTTCCGAAAACCAAGTGCCGCTCACAGTTTCCAATCTCGCCAAATTCGCCTCTGAAAAAACAGGAAGAGTTCTGAGTTGGAACACTGCCCAGAAGTACGTCCAAGAGCTGGTAGAAGTGAACAAAGTCCTACCTATCATACTCCCCCATTCAAAGGAGCCTGGTAAAGAAGGCCTCACTGTCTACACTCTGAAAAAGTAAATCCAGTGGTTTTATGGAAAAGAACGAGATAGTGAAGATTTTCTTAGACAAGGGTTATATGATAGACAATGAGAGCCTGGATTTCTTTACTAAAAACCAAGCCATGGTCCAGCCTTTTCTTGATTATTATTCGGACATGAAAGACAAAACAGGCTCTATTAGCATCGGTCTGGTTCTTGATTTATTGAAAATAAAACCCACATGGCTGCAAATATTGAAGACTGCAAAGAAAAAGCAAAAATTTTCAGTCTCGGATCAAACAAGTTTCCTGAACAGAAGGTATGAAATCATTAAAAAAATCATGGACGGTCGCCTAGATTTGATCAACCTGGTTTCTATAAGCAAGATCTCCCAGATGAGCAAAAAATTTTCTATTTTAGGCATCGTAAAGGCAAAAAACGAAGATACAAAATCCCTGGTTTTAGAAGATACGACAGGAGAAGTCGAGATTTACTTTTCGGACAATTTCCTATCCGAATATGAATCGATTCTTCATGACGACATTCTCGGCGTAATCTGCATGAACGAATCAGGGAGATATTACTACACGAAGACAGTATTGCCGGACGTCCCCATCGCACGTGAAGTGAAAAAAACCAAAGAATCCCGCAAATGTGTATTCATGAGCATCTCAAGCGACAATAATTTTCCCCCGTTGATTGATTGGCTAAAGAAAACACTGGATGACAAATCTACAATTTTTATTTTTTCCAGCGGAGAATCTCCGGTAAAAAAACTCGCCTCGTCACTCCCATCAGTAGAAGTGTTCCATGTGAACGGGACAGCCCTGGTTTCACTTTCTGAAATGGTTTTTTTCCTATCCAATGACAGCGTCTTCAAGAAATACCAGGATTTTTTCCGCACTACATCCGAAGGAACTCTTGTAAGCCTGATAAAAAGAAGGAACATGAACCCGTCCATGGATTTCGACAAATCAGTTTACGAAGAGGACCCATTCATACTTGAAGAAATACCCGACATAATTTCGGTGAGTTCGTTTGAAGACCAGTCAATTACCAATTACAAAGGAACGAATGTCTTGTCATTGAAAGACTTCAGCTCGACAAATTCTTTTCTATTGCTTGACACAAAGACTAGAGAAGTTATAAAGATTGAAATATCATAGATAAAGTATGGAATTGGTTTTTCAGGTTATCGATTGCGATTACACCCAACTCAACAATTCTCCATTAATCAGGCTGTTTGGGAAAACAGAGGACGGAAAAACCGTCTGCGCGTTCTTCGAAAATTTCTATCCATACTTCTACGTAAAAGTTTCAAACGAAGGAGAATTAGTAGATTTCCTGAACAAGAAATTCAGTTCCCTCATCCTGAAAGTAGAGAAGGTAAAAAAATTCCTCCCCATCGGGTATCAGGAAGAAAAAACAGATCTGCTAAAAATAATTCTGAAAGACCCTGCGCAAACACCAGCAGTTAGGGATGAGCTGAAGAGGCAGAAATTTGTCGAAGAAATTTTCGAGGCTGACATACTTTTCAAATACAGATTCATGGCCGATATGGGCATTTTTGGAATGAAATGGATCTGTGTGGAGGGTTCGCCAATTTCAACAACTACAGTAAAAACAGATAAAGTGATTTCGGCAAAAAAAGTTTCTGCTGTCGAAAACCCGCTAAACGTTCCATTGAGGCATATGAGTCTGGACATAGAAGTAGTTTCAAGCAAAGAAGGAATACCGAATCCAACTGTCGATCCAGTTGCTATGATCAGTCTTGCTTTCCTCCCCTCATATTCGAATGAAAACACGCTCGTCCTTGTCGCAAAAAAATCTCCGAAGAAAGAGCAAGGCGTTCTATTTTTCAAATCAGAAAAAGAAATGCTGGAGAAATTTCTCGAAATAATAGACGATTACGATCCAGACGCCATCACAGGCTACAACATAAATAATTTTGACATGCCGTTTATTTTGGAGCGCCTGAAACAAAACAAACTCTCTCGAGTTCTGGGGAGAGACAAAGAAAAAATAGTAATAAGCAGAAAGTTCGGGATTAAGACAAGAAACAGCATTCTTGGCAGGTACGTAATCGACGTTTATGAATTGGTTAAAGAATCGGTTGGCAAAGGATTATTGAGATTAAAGAGGTATGGTCTCGGCGACGTCTCGAAGGAACTCATAGGCGAAGACAAAGTCGACATCGCGCACAGCGAGATTTCAAAGTATTGGAACGGCGATGCGGAGATGTTTTCCAAGCTGATAACCTATTCTAGAAAAGACGCAGAGTTGGTTTTAAAACTCCTCATCCAAAAGGACATGATCGAAAAATTCATTGAATTGTCAAAGGTCAGCGGGCTCTTGCTTCAGGATGTTTTAGACGGAGGCGAAGCGAATCGTGTAGAGAATGTTCTTCTGAGAGAATTCAACAAGCAAGATTTTGTCGTACCATGCAAACCTGAGGGGAGTGTAATGGCCAAGAGAGACGAGGAAAGGCTGACAAAGGGATTGAAAGGTGCGCTTGTGCTCGACCCAGAAGTCGGTCTTCATATGAATCCAGTCGTGTATCTAGATTTCACATCAATGTATCCTTCGATTTATGCAGCCTATAACATCTGCCCCACGACTCTTCTGAAAAAAGAAATTAATGTGGATTCTCTCACCACGCCATATGGGGCGAAATTTGTGACGCCAAAAATCCGAGAAGGGATAATACCGAAGATAGTCAAACAGCTGATAACAGACAGAAGCGAGATTAAAAAACTAATGAAAAAAGCGAAAAGCGAGAAAGAACGGAAAATCCTCGAGGCGAAGCAGAGCGCGATAAAATATGTTACAAATTCATTTTACGGCTACACTGGCTATGTCAGAGCGCGATTCTATGTATTAGATGTTGCGAGTGCAATCACAAGCTGCGGTCGAGAAATTATTCAAAGAACGAAGAACAAAGTAGAGGAAGATAAAAATTACAAGGTCATCTATGGAGATACTGATTCAATCATGGTCAGAACCCACGCTTCTAATTTGGAAGACGCAATGAAACTTGGGCAAGAAATTGAGCAGAAGATAAACAAAGAACTCGAAGGCGTGGTCCAGATGAAAATCGAGAGCATCTTCAAAAGCATTCTCATCTTGGCCAAGAAAAGATATGCCGGCTTGAGCATGGAGAAAACTGAAAACGGGTGGGAAGAAAAAATAGTGATGAAAGGGATAGAGACAGTCAGGAGAGATTGGTGCGACATCGTCTCCAAGACCCTTTACGACGTTTTGGAAATAATTCTGAAAGAGCAGGACCCGAAGAAAGCTTTCAAATATGTGAAAGGGATCTTGAGCAGGCTTGAGAAGAATGACATTCCTTTAGACCAACTCCTCATCACAAAAAGTATTTCCAAATCTCTCGGAGAATACAAAGGCGTTCAACCGCATATAGAACTTCTGAAGAAGATGAAGAAAAGAAACCCAGCATCCGCTCCGGGAATTGGAGATAGAATAGGGTATGTAATTGTGAAAGGTCTGCAGCTGATGTCTGAGAGGGCCGAGGATCCAGATTATGTGAAAAGGAACAACCTCCACATAGATTCTAAATATTATGCAGAAAGTCAAATACTTCCGCCATTGGAAAGAGTATTCGAGGCCATAGGAATCGACAAGACAGAGCTTTTGGGTCTTGGGAGGCAAACATTACTGAGGGAGATGTTCAAGACAAATAAAAGATCTGCAGAATCCGATAATCTCACCGACTATTCAGGATTGATTTGTGGGAAATGTAGTATGACTTATCGAAGATCACCATTGATTGGCAAATGTTTGAATTGTGGTGGAGAACTGATGTTTTATTCAGGCGAAGCAAAATCGAGGTTCATTTTATCATGAATTTTTTTGATATCGACCTTGCAGTTCTGAAATTCATCAATCAGCCATTCAATCCGGTTTTTAACTTCGCTTTCATCCTGGTAATTTTTTCTGTTTATGGATATCTCGCTTTCTTGCTTTATTATTTCTTCAAAACAAAGCAAAAAGATAAATTGTTTCGGCTACTGATCATTGCGGTAGTTGGAATCCTGTTGGTGAATGCCATTAAGTTTTCTGTCAACAGGCCACGACCTTCTTCAAACGAAGATGGCATCCACCAGATTCTCATAAAATCTGATCCATCTTTCCCATCATCTCACGCTTTCATAGCCTTGCTCTGTGCTTTTTTCCCGCCCAAAAGACTTAATCGTGTCATTAGTTGGCTGATGACTTTCTATCTAGTCATTCTGATTCCGCTTGGCCTTATTTACATCGGCGTCCACTTTCCATCCGACGTTCTTGTAGGAGGGTTGCTTGCTTTAGTTTTCTTGAAAATCTTCGATGAGGAAAGGACTAGCAAAGTCAAATCTTACTTGTCGTTAAAATTTTGAAAATCTGCTTCACCAGTAAAGTATCCAATAAGAATCCGACGAGCAGGACAAAAGCCATCCCCCTATATCCAATTATGCCAATCAATATCATTCCAAGCATGAGTATTCTCATGAAGTTCATGAAACTGATTATCTTCTTGTAACCGATTGTGATGTGCTTATGCCTGCCTTCCAGTCCTTCAAAATAGATGAAGAATGTCAAAGGCAAATAAATCATCAGAAAGCACATTCCAAGCATGACAGGAAAATCTACAAGCAGCCTCATGTCAAGATATTTGCTTGCGCTAACCAGCAATCCAAAGCTTGTGAAAAGTTCGGCCAAAACCAAAACAAAAATCCAAAAAACAACTTTCGGTCTCCGAGTCTTTAAAAATATGAAGCATAATATTGCCAGCATTAGAACCCCGCCA
>JAZDPU010000049.1:0-2621 GCA_043797345.1 Candidatus Aenigmatarchaeota archaeon
CAATAAATTAAACTCTATCTTTTTCATTAGGTGAATTATAAGATGGTAGCACTTTCTTGGCTTTTGCTTCTACTTCTGCTTTCATTTTTCTCAACTTTTCCGGAGCCTGCTCAAATTCTTTTATATCTTCCAGAGTGAGGGGAGTTCCGGTTGCTTCCGCTGTATCCACCATGAGTTTCATGCGTTCTCGAGGCGTCAGCAGTTTTCCACCTAATGATTTCTCCATTATGTTCCTTAGTTCTGAATCGTCAGAAAACTTCCGGATAACCTTTTGAGTTTGAGCCATCTGTATCTTGGCAACTTCTATCATCTCTTTTTCTCCTGTCTCCTCAGCAGCAGCCATCATTCCTTCTGCTTCTTCTTTCTGGCTCTTTAATCCTTCGGAGCTGAACCTTTCAGCTTGAGCTTTTTCTCTTCCAATCTCGCTTTCTGCTGCTATAACTTTGTATTCTGCGATCTGAATCAATAATTTATCTCCAATCTTTCTGGCTAGTTTCAAGTTTTCATTTGCTTTTTCAACGTTTACCTCTCCTTCTGACTTTAAGAAATTTTTTTCGCTCTCAAGAAGAGCGGCATAATTTATGAACGCATAAGCTCCTTCCATTACTCCTGTTACTCTTGGATCAGGATTCTTACGACAATCTGTAACATAAACACTGCTTCCGGAAATCGTATATTTTGGTATGGAAACTGATTTCAGTTCAATCGGTTTTCCATTAACAATTAATCTATCCATAGTTCCAAATATCACTGTAGTCGAACCAAATATTTCCGCATAAAAATTCAATCTACTACATGTTTTTCCAGTTTCTTTTTGTGCAGTCATCTTCCGCATTGCAGATTGGGCTACTAATATTGCAGCCATCTTAGGGTTCTTCAACTTCATCTCTACTGTCATTTTCGGCATAGCAGCTTCAAGCATTCCGGCAAAATTCTCTGCTGCGTTCTTAAACTTCACATTTGAAACAGTGATGTATCTGTTTGCATCCTTGTTTGACGGACTCTGCGATTTATCTATCATTACCTGAACCAACCCTTTGAGCAATTCTATATTTTCTACTCTGAACTTGTGGACAACTGATTTGCACTTTCTCTTCACTACTTCCGGTACACTAGAAGAATCCATAAAAGCTTTTTCCGGAATTGTCACTGTTTCTTTGACAGATAGTTTAACTTCGCTGTTAGGAAACATGAATAATCTTATTTCATCTTCGGCGACTTCTCCGCTATCAATCAATTCCATCACATAAGAATTATCTTTGGTTAATATGATATCTCCGTCTCTGATTATGATCGGCAATTCCAATGAACTCCTCGACAGAGGTATCATTATTCCGCCTCGTTTTAAGAAAACTTCTCCGAAAGTTTTGAATCCCGCGCCCCAATAGATTTCATCGCTTCTTGCAGTTAAAAATGACATGCAATTCTTTTTCATAAGCTCGATCTTTTTTCTATACTTTTCTTCATATTCTATGAAAGCAAGCATTCCATTGATGTGAATCATGTTTTCAAAAGGAGGATCTTTTTCAAATTCTTTCTGTATCTCGAGACATTGTTCTATTTCTTTCATCTTGTCTCCGATCTTCTTTCCCTGATCTCTGGCTTCTTTCGCTTCTTTTGTATTAGAAAGTTCTTCATATTCTTTTTTTGCCTTTTCTTTAGCAGCATCCATTGTGTCCATAATTCTTTTCATAAATTCGTCGTCTGATTCTTCTTTTTTATCAGACTTGCTTTTTGCCATATCAAGCCACTTTATATTCTTCCTTAAGAGGTTTGTAGGGTTCTTTCTTGACCTTTTTAAAATCTTCTAGAATTTTGCCAGATTCAGCATTGAATCTTTCCATACCATGCTCCTGAACTTTGGAAAGCGATGCCATGCCTTCCTTACTCATTCCAGCAAACATGTTTCCTGCCTGAGCATATCCTTTTTTCATTTCAGTCATCTTTCCACTTTTTTCCATTTTTTTTATCATTTCAGGAACTTGTTCAAACATCTTCATCTGCTCTGGTGTAGCTTTACCACCACCCTTTTCTATAAGTCTCTTCAAATCTGCAGATTTCATATTTTTCATTGTTTCCATACCAGAGAACAATTGATTTTGAAATGCCCCGCTCGCCATATCTTCCATCATTTTCTGTTGCTGCGGAAGAGCAGCCTTTGCCATTTCCTGGCTAGGCATTGCTGTTTTCATTGTTATGGTCATGAGTTTATTTAGATTGGGATTATCTGCTTTAGTAAATGGAATTTTGTATATACCAGAATTTGTAACAACTATTTCTGTCGGAAATACAGGTTCATTTGATTTATAATCTTTTGTTATATATGATTTTTTTGTCCCATTACAAATATATTCAACTCTTCCTCCTGGTCCAAGCTGTGGAAATGTATATAGCCCAGTAGAAGTTATATCGAAAAATCCTGAAATTCCTTTTCCATGAAACTTTATTGTAGCAAAAGATGTTTCTACTTCAGCTTCATTACTAAAAGAAATAATTTGAAACGATCCTCTTAAAATTTCTACAGTTTTTACAGAATCTATAATATATTTAGTATCATTCTTCTTGTCTTCTTTTTCAAAATGCTTCACTCCGTTTATTTTTGCTTGAGTGTTTTCAAAAAG
>JAZDPU010000050.1:0-2572 GCA_043797345.1 Candidatus Aenigmatarchaeota archaeon
AGAAGGAGATTTCATTATTATTGGGACAGATATGGGTACAGTGAAACATATAGGATTGAAGACCACAAGGATAACACACATCAATGGTCAGGAACTGATTGTTTCCAACAGAGAACTGACTACAGCCAGAATACTCAACAATAAGAAGATGGAGAGAAGGAGGATTGCTTTCACATTCGGTGTTGAGTACAAAACAAGTGTCAAGAAGCTAAAAAAGATTGTTGTCATTGTCAAGGATATTTTCTCAAAGATAAAAGCTGCAGAGCTTGACAGGGTTCATTTCAGGGCTTTTGGCGACTTTTCTCTCAATTTTGAGGTAGTGTATTTCATCAATTCGCAGGACTTCAATGTTTACATGGACACGCAGCAGGAAATCAATCTGCAGATTAAGGAAAGGTTTGAGAAAGAGAAGATTGATTTTGCCTTCCCTACACAGACCATTCATCTACAGAAGTAGGATTCAAATTCTTGTCGTCACAATCACAGGATCATCGACAATTATCGTGTGTTCTGCCTGGCTTATCAGCGCATGCGTCTTTTCAGGAAGAGGCGGATAAGCCTTGATTATCTCATAATTCATGAGTTCTCTCAGTGCAAAATTTACCTTGAATAGCGGGAATTTTTTTGCCAGCCATCTTGTTGTGAATGGCATTCCTTTGTATTTCTGTATCTCGCTGTAAACCTGCCTTGTTATGATGTTTCTCACAGGCCGATGGTCAACCTGTGAGAATATATTGCCGTTGCCAGATTCATATATGAGGCCATGCCCGGATGTCGCGAATGGTTCGATTGCAATGACATCTCCTTTCTCAAGTGCTGTCTGGTCATTTGTATTATAATTTGGGATAGACGGGCTGCCGTGGAACACGAACTTTCCTACGCCATGGCCGGACAGGTTCTTCACAGGTACAAAACCATATCCCTGGATTGTGTCCTGGATGGCTTTTCCGATAGCACCGAGGGTTGTGCCTGGTTTAATTATGGAAATCGCTGCATCGAGAGCTTTTCTTGAAGCTTCTACAAGTTTTGCATTATCTCCTAAATCCACTGTGATTGCATTATCACCCACACAGCCATCGACATGCGCGCCGCAATCAAGTTTGGCCAAGTCTCCTTTTTGGAATATGACCTTATCGTCAGGTTCTGCGCAGTAATGTGCAGCTACATCATTGAGTGATATCTGCGGCGGGAATGCGAATTCTCCTCCAAGTTCGATTATCTTCTTTTCTACTGCTTCAGTCACTTCAAGAAGCGATGCTCCTACCTTGATGAGTGATGCTCCATACTGCATAGCTTCTGCTGAAATCCTTCCTGCTTTTCGAAAATTGTCAAATTCTTGTTTTGTGTACATCTTGGATAACAAGAAAGGGAGAATGTATAAATAGGTTTTGGGTGGCATAAATGCATATGGTTTCTTTCTATTTTTGTCCTAGGTCATTGGATTTGTCACCCCCTTAATAATTAGTAAAAATTAAGGGGTATATGAAATTGCGAAATCCAATACTTATCGACGAACTACGTAAATTCTACAAGAATAAATGGAGTCATTCAGAGATCCAGAAGTACCTGTTTGACCATTACAATATAACTGTGTGTCTTAGGACACTCAAAAGATGGAAACATCTGTTGAGTGATCCTTGCTGGCAAGGACCAAGAATACCAATTCCACCAAAACCAAAGACAAAACTTACACCTCTTATGCTAATGCGTATATGCAATTTAAGACGTAGTACTGGTTGGGGAAGAGTAATTTTAAAACATGTATTCCCTTACTCTATCTCAGAAAGCACATATAGAAGGATAATCAAGATAAATGGGCTTTCTAGAGGGAGTAAAATCGAAAACCAACGCATTCACTGGGTCAAATGGCAGAGAGATCATCCAGACAGCCTCTGGCAATTAGATAGCTGGAAGCTACCTAATGGTGATTGGGTCATAGACGTTATTGACGATTGCAGTAGATTCTGTTTAGGTATTCGTCAAGTTGTCCATCTTAACATTGCGTCAGTTACTGGATTTCTTGATGAACTCATCACCACACATGGAACACCTAGAGAAATATTAACTGACAATGGCGCAGAGCATGGATTAACAAGCAAAAATAGTGAATTCGACAAATGGTGTACTCAAAACAAGATTATTCATATACGTTCACATGTACATAAACCAACTACTGCTGGAAAGGTCGAAAGATTTCATCAGACAGTTCAAATGGAATTGCCTTACTGCAATGGAGATTTTGACCTTTTCAGATACAGATATAACCATATGAGACCTCATATGAGTTTACTGGGCAAACGCCCAGCAGAGGTATATTTCAGTTTTCAGCAACGTATAAAAATAAGTAGCCCTCAACCAATACAAAAGTGGGGGTGACATTTCCTATGACCTACCACAGTTTCTTTCTATTTTTCTATTCAAAAAGATTTATAAATCCTGCAAGAATCATGCATATTAGGGGGTTATACGCATTATTATTGTGAAACATGCAGACTTATATATTTGAAATTCTTGGAGGTTGTGTCTAAATGATAAAATATCCTGTTGTTGTCGTAGGTTCCCAGTGGGGGGA
>JAZDPU010000051.1:0-4019 GCA_043797345.1 Candidatus Aenigmatarchaeota archaeon
TCTGAGAACACATGCCTATTTGGTCTTCTATTGGCATATGTCACTGGATGGTGGTGAGTATATATAAGCTTTACTATTCTGTAGTAGCGAAATACATATAAATGGTCTGGGAGATAGAAAAATCATGGTAGAAAGAGATCCTACAGAGAAATTGTGGAGAAGGTTGAATCTAGCGTTATTTAGTCCTCGTGGAAATGAATCTACTCTGCAAGGTCCTCATTACAAAACGCAAAATCCAGATTTGATTGAAAAAACATACAAGCCGGGAAAAATAACTACGGGGGAATTGTCTCAATCGACATATGAATCATTGAGAACAAGATTTACACATCCGCTGCAAGCAGCTCAAGCACTGATAAACGAAGCAGGCGATAAATTGGAGGGAAGTTATGGTGAAAGAGTGAGAATTGAGATTGGAGAAAAGATATATGAAATGTCGAAAAAAGCAAAGTGTGATGGAACCGGAGAAGCAAGGATTCATGGAGATTTGATATCTGCATTGGCAGATGAATATAAAATACAACCTGAACATTTGGGAATACTAGTTCAACTTGGAGAAATCACTCAGATAGCTATTGATGCAAGTGATATTCCTTTTCCTTTATAGTCGAAGTATCTAAAGTGTGAAAACTCTGTTGTTTGCAACTGGAGCCACAGCATCAAATCCTTTTTCTCTCAGCTGATTGGCAAATTCATCTGTATGATCCCCGTGGACGCAGAAGATTTTTTTGGGATTGAGTTTTTTTATGAAATCGTCCAGTCCAGTTTTTCCAACATGTGCAGAGAAATCAAATCTCTTGATGAACATCTTCATGTCCAAATCCATCCCTTTTGCGATGTATCTTCCAGTCTCGAGCAAGACTTTTCCAGGAGTATCTTCCAGTTGATAACCTGTAAGAAGCAGGCTGGACTTTCTGTCGTCATACAGCCTTCTGATGTATTGAACGACTGCCCCTCCAGTAAGCATCCCGCTTGTAGTAAGAATCACGCACGGCTTTTTCACAATCTTTTTCCTCATGTTATCAGAGTTGACATACTTTATCTTAGATAGAGCGACATCGAGCTCGTCTGGATTTTTCAAAAGTTTTTTCCACTTGTTGATTATTGTGGTGGCAGTCTTCGTCATCCCGTCCATGAAAATCGGGCAGTTTACATCCAATTTATTCAAAACCAAAGCAATCTCCTGCAATCTTCCTACTGCAAACCCAGAGACCACGCAAACTCCGCCAGCTCCAATCGTGTCGTTAACTACTTCGTTCAATTCTTTCTCTTGCTCTTTTCTGTTGAGATGCTCCCTGTCAGCATAAGTGCTTTCAGTGACAAGGTAATCGAGTTCAGGTATTTTCTCGTCGCATCCTTTCAACAGCTTTGTGTCAGCCGTGTTGAAATCTCCGGTGTAGAGTAATTTTTTTCCGCTGAATTCCAAAAGAAACATGACCGAACCTGGAATATGGCCAGCATCGAAAGCCGTGACCTCGGTTTTTTTCAGTTTGAAGCTTTTCCTGTAATTTATCGGGATGAAATTCCTCAATGTCTCCTTCAAATCCGAAGAGTTGAAAGGAAGATGAACTCCTTCTTCAGTGCTAATCTTGATCGAGTCGTTCAATAGAAGTTCTGAAAGTTCTTTTGTCACCTCAATCCCGAAAATTGGAACTGAATGATCATTGGCATAAAAGATTGGCACCCCGCCTGAGTGATCTAAATGGGCATGGGAGAGAAGGATCGCGTCTGGCGTTCCTTTGACTGGAATCGGAAACTGAATAGGGGTTGTTCTTACCTTGGTCCCGTAATCCATTACTATTTTTTCTACTCCAGTGTCAACGAGGAATGCGCTTCTGCCAACCTCATCCATAGCCCCAAGGGCTGTTAGTTGCATCATCATATATTAATTGGACCTATGAAATTAAGAATATGAAACATACAGCGGATTCGATTGTTCAAGTGAATCTGAATGTCAAACCGCTTGAAAAGGTTCTGGTCGTGACAGACACAAGGATGATGAAATTTGGAAAATTGATCTACGATGCTTCTAGGAGAATTAATCTAGAAACGACGATGATGGTCATGGAATCCACTGGAAGGCATGGAGCGGAGCCGAATGAATTGGTTGCTGAAGCAATGAAAAAATCCGATGTTGTGGTTGCTCCGACTGCATTTTCTATCTCGCACACAAAGGCTAGGAGGGAAGCCACACAAGCAGGAGCAAGGATTGCGACAATGCCAAATGTGTCTATGGTATCTTTCACAAAAGGAGGTCTGACAGCAGATTATTCCAAGGTGAGAGAATTGAGCGAAAAGATGCATGAGAAAATGAAAGATGTGGAAGAGATAGAAGTCAGTTCGAAAAGCGGGACTCAAGTAAGGATGAATGTGGCAGGAAAGAAGTGGGAGAAGGATGATGGTTTTATTATCAATCCTTCTGATTTCGGAAATCTTCCAGCTGGGGAAGTTGAGACTGCTCCGATCGAGGGGACAGCTGAAGGAAAAGTAGTTTTTGACATATTTTCCGATTTTACAAAGAAAATCGAACTGAACGTGAAGAATGGTGAAGTGGAAAAGACGAATTATCCTTCGTTGGAAAAAATATTTTCTCAGTTTCCAAAAGCCAGAAACATCGGAGAGATAGGGATAGGGACGAATCCAAAATCCAAACTGGTCCAGAATGTGCTTGAGTATGAGAAGATGTTTGGTACTGTTCATCTTGCCCTGGGAAATAACATGTCGTATGGAGGGAAAGTCGATGTGCCTTTCCATGAAGACGGACTGATTCTGAAACCGACCCTGATAGCTGATGGAAAAACGATAATTAAAAACGGAAAATGGACCATCTAGCAAAGGCATTTAAAAGATGAGATAGAAATTGTTTAAAGTGGTAAAGTGGATCTAGACACGAGGATTCATCTAGCAAGGCAGTTCCCTTCAGAAGAAATTATAACCGAATCAGAGCTTACACATCTTTTCCAGACTACCATGCACCCGAAGCATTACATTGGTTTCGAGATATCAGGTCTTCTTCACCTGGGAAGTTTATTTGTCACTGGCTACAAGATAAGAGATCTTCTTGAAGCAGGATGTGAATGCACTGTATTCTTAGCAGACTGGCATTCTTGGATTAACAACAAGCTTGGAGGGGACATGGAAAAAATAGGGATTGCTTCAAAGTATTTCGAAGAAGGATTCAAATTTTTCCTCGGCAACAGCAAGAAGCTGAAAATTGTTCTCGGAACTAATCTTTACCACAGCAATGACAACTACTGGATGAAGTTTGTGAAAATTTCTAAGTCTATCACTTTGGCAAGAGCTACAAGATGCCTTACCATTGCAGGAAGAAAAGAGAATGAATCTCAGGATTTCGGGCAGTATCTGTATCCGTCTCTTCAGGCTGCAGACATCTGGGAACTGGATGTGGACATTGCACATGCAGGGATGGACCAGAGGAAAGTCCATGTTCTTTATAGAGAAGTCGCAGACAAACTGAAAATAAAGAAGCCTGTCCTTCTCCACACTCATCTCTTAGGAGGATTGGGAGAGCCTGAACTTGCAGGATTTGACGAGAACCCTGAGTTTGACAAGAAGATTTCTTCGAAGATGAGCAAATCAAAACCGTGGACTGCAATCTACATCCACGATACTGATGCGGAGATTAAAGACAAGGTTAGCAAAGCCTGGTGCCCTGAAAAAATCATCGAGAACAATCCTGTGTTGGACCTCTGCAAAAGCATAATCTTCAGGGAGAAAAAAGTTTTTGAGATTGAAAGGCCGAAGAAATTCGGCGGGAATATTTTATTCCATTCTTATCCACAGCTGGAAAGGGAATATGTGATCGGGAAACTCCATCCTCAGGATCTGAAGTTGGGAGTTGGAAACGCGCTGGCAGAAATTATCAAACCGGTAAGAAAGCATTTTGACAAGCCCGCCAACAAAAAATTGATCCAGGTTTTCAAGGAAACAGAAATCACTCGATGATGTGGTTCTTTACTAATCCATAGATCAATGTCCCGATGACGATTATAGTAATT
>JAZDPU010000052.1:0-2549 GCA_043797345.1 Candidatus Aenigmatarchaeota archaeon
CGTGTCGTCGAACTGAAGTCCTGGGTCTGCGCATGCCCAAGCCGCGCTGCAAATTTGGGCCCACAAGTCTTTGGCTTTCATCGTTTTAGAAATTCTTCCGTCAGTCCTCCAGTGAAGATCCCAGTTCCCATCTTCAAGAAGTGATTTCATGAATTTGTTTGGAACTCTTACTGAATTGTTGGAATTCTGACCAGAGACTGTTGAGTAAGCTTCGCTTTCGTACTCTGGAGAGTAGCCTGCTGCTATCATCGCTGCAACTTTTTTTTCCTCTTCAACTTTCCAGTTGATGAATTGTTCGATGTCCGGATGATCCAAATTCAAAATCGCCATCTTCGCCGCTCTTCTTGTGGTGCCGCCGGATTTTATCGCCCCTGCTGCCCTGTCACCAATTTTCAAGAAAGACATCAGACCAGAAGATTTTCCGCCGCCAGAAAGAGGCTCCCCGCTTCCTCTCAGGCTTGAAAAGTTTGTCCCAGTTCCAGATCCATATTTGAAAATTCTTGCCTCTCTCAACCACAGATCCATTATCCCGCCTTCATTCACCAAATCGTCTCTTACCGGTTGGATGTAGCATGCATGCACTTGAGGATGGGAATACGAGTCTTTAGATTTCAAAATTTCTTTCGTCTCAAAATCCATATAGTAATGTCCTTGAGGAGGACCGGTTATTCCGTAAGAAAAATTCAAACCGGTGTTAAACCACTGTGGAGAATTTGGAGCAGCGAACTGGTTGACAAGCATGAAAA
This sequence comes from Candidatus Aenigmatarchaeota archaeon, assembly GCA_043797345.1. Lineage (GTDB taxonomy): Archaea > Aenigmatarchaeota > Aenigmatarchaeia > CG10238-14 > SCSR01 > JAGVVV01. The sequence continues at coordinate 747 of JAZDPU010000052.1, forward strand.
CTGTTTCATCATAAAAAGCTTGTGCATCTTCATCTGTTGCAAACATTTTAGCTTCCTTCCCCCAGAAAGTCCAGCAGCCTGCGATCCTGTGAACGACTTGTTTGATGCTGGATTCAGAGCTGAGGATTTGATTCCCGTTCATGTCAATCAAAGGTCTTCCCTGTGAATCTACTTGCGGGACTCCGGCCTTTCGGAAATATTTTTGGGCGAGAATGTCTGTCGCAACCTGCGACCAGAACTTTGGAACTTCAACATTGTTCATCTGGAAAACTACAGACCCGTCAGTGTTTCTTATGACAGAAGATCTCAAGTCATATTCTATCTGATCTAATGGATCCACTCCGGATTTTGTGAAAAATCTGTTAATCTTCAGTCCTTTTGTTTCTTTCAAAAGTTCTTCGGCGAGGGTGTTAGTTTTTGTTTCGTCGGTCAAAAAAATTCTCCTTATTGCTTTTTCCTGAGTTCTTTGAGCTCTTTCTCAAAAGACTTGATGTCCTTGAATTGCTTGTAGTAGGAAGCGAATCTCACATATGCGACTTCGTCGATGTCTCTCAATTTTTCCATCACGATATCTCCGATTACGCTGGACTTTACTTCAGGGCCAAAATTTTCTCTCAATTTCGTTTCCACATCATCGACCATTTTTTCAATCATTCTCAGGCTTATCGGCCTTTTTTCGCACGCTTTCATTAAGCCGATTTTTAGCTTGTTCCTGTTGAAAGGTTCGCGCCTTCCGTCTCTCTTCACGACTGAAATGTCAAAATCTGCTCGCTCGTATGTTGTGAAACGCTTTTTGCACTTTAAGCATTCCCTTCTGCGCCTGATTGTCTGTTCGTCACTAGGTCTTTTGTCGATTACTTTGATCTTGGTGTTATTGCAAAAGGGGCATCGCATTTTGATTCACAACCACAAGATGTTGTGGTTTCAACTCGATAGGAACACAATTTGTCTAGGTCCTTAAATATGCTTATCTGTTCTGCAAAGCAGATAAAACAGGAGATGTGTTTGAGATGACTGAGTTGTGGTTACATTTAAATGGTTATCAAACGAAAAGATTAAAAAGTGAGTTTGTTGATTGATGTTTATACTATTTCAGTGATAGGCTTCTTTGCTCTCCTCGCTGTCGCTCTATACAGAGATAGAAAACACGTGGAAGTGAAGGCTTACATATTCTTTTTGAGAAAAACTAAGATTGGATTGATTTTTCTTGACAAAATTGCCAAATATGCAACCTTCTGGAAAATTTTCGGAACCATAGGGATAGTCGTTGCATTCTATCTCATGCTGAGCGGAATGTATGTCCTTGTAGAATATGGGAAGCTGATATTGACTGGTGTTGTGAAACAGCCTGGACTGAATTTGGTTCTTCCTTCTCCCACTGCGCATCAAGTAAGCGGAACTGGATATATAGGAATTCCTTTCTGGACATGGATAATAATAATCGCATCTGTCATGATCCCGCATGAATTGACACACGGCATTCTTGCAAGAGTGGAAAAAATTAAAGTAAAGTCAGTTGGATTGGCGCTTTTTGCTATTTTCCCTGGAGCTTTCGTAGAGCCGGACGAGAGGCAGCTGAAAAAGATTGGGATTTTGGGAAGATTGAGGATTTTTGCCGGAGGAGGATTTGCAAACTTTTTGGTTTACCTGTTAGTGATTGGACTGGTTTCTCTTATGATTTGGCCGAGCTTCGTTCCTGGCGGTGTGGTAATCACTCAAGTGAATGCAGACGGCCCTGCGGCTGCAGCTGGAATTATAAATGGGACTGTGATCACTGAGATAAACAATTCTCCGCTGACGATT